>CAYNKF010000176.1:0-5527 GCA_964397705.1 uncultured Balneolaceae bacterium
TTTATGAAAAGGCATCCGGATTTTTAAAAGAGATGGCTAAACTTGGGGTCACCACTGTTGAGTGCAAGAGTGGCTACGGATTGTCGGTGGAAGATGAGTTGAAAATACTGCGGGTCTATCAACGGTTGGCCGAAGATCAGCCAATGCATATCATCCCCACTTTTTTGGGTGCGCATACTATACCACCGGAATACAAAAACAATCGCCAAGCATATATCGATTTGGTGATAAAGGAGATGATTCCGGAAGTGGCTGAACAAGAACTGGCTGAATTTTGTGATATTTTTGCCGAAGAGTCAGCTTTTTCGATTGAAGAATCAAGACGTATTCTTACGACTGCAAAAGCAGCGGGGTTAACGCCCAAGCTGCACGCTGATCAGCTTACTTGTTGTGGTGGAGCAGAACTGGCCGCGGAGATGGGGGCTGTCAGCGCGGATCATCTGGAGAAGGTTTCAAATGAAGGAATCGAGGCAATGGTAAAAGCCGGTGTGGTAGGCGTAACGCTTCCGCTGGCTTCGCTGTATACGCAGGAAGAACCGCTTAACTGCCGAAAGCTGGTGGATGGTCGGGTTGAGGTGGCCGTGGCTACAGATTTTAACCCGGGGTCAGCGCCCAGCTTCGATTTGCCCCTGGCGATGATGTTGGCGTGTAACCAGGGACGACTAGCTCCCGCTGAGGTGTTGAAAGGAGCGACAATATATGCAGCCAAGGCTATTAAACGAGACAGTAAATTGGGTTCTATTGAAAAGGGGAAATCAGCCGATTTTGCTATTATTGATGCTTCTGATCCTAATTTTTGGATGTATCATTATAAGGGGGCTAATTGTATGGGAGTTTTTGTAAAGGGCAATAAATTAAGTTGAACGTAAAACTTAACAGAGTTGAAGGGACTCAAATAATTGGAACCAAAGTACTGCGGCGAGGTAAAAAGAAGACATCAACAAAAATCCTGAAAGGAGGGTATTATGGCGCCAAAAACAATGAGAAAAATGAAGAATGCTGTCGCATGGTTTGAGATTCCTGCCAAGAAGTTGAGCAGATCAAAAAAGTTCTACGAGTCTATCTTTGGTATTAAGATGGAGGATATGGAGATGGATAATGACCTAAAGATGACTATGTTTCCTGTTGAGGAGGGAGGAGTAGGCGGGGCAATCTGTGAACATAAAGAATTCTATAAACCCAGTCATGAGGGGTCTTTAGTTTACATCAGCGCTAATCCTGATCTGCAGAAAGTGCTTGATAAGGTTAAACGAAATGGAGGAAAGATTATCCAGAAAAAAACCTTAATAAACGATGATTATGGGTACATGGCTATTATTGAGGATACGGAAGGCAATCGAATAGCTCTGCATTCTGAACATTAATTTTTAAAACCCAATAGCCGGAATTTAAAAAATGCTGTCGACAGAATGTTGACGGCATTTTTTTGTTAAAGAAATAGTATCGTTAGTATAAATATATCATCCTTAAACAAGTACAATAGTTTTGGTTGCTACGATACTCTTTTTTATTGCCGGACTTATATTTTTAATTGGTGGAGCTGAACTGTTGGTCCGCGGAGCATCTTCGCTGGCCAGTCGCTTGGGGATGACCCCGCTGGTAATTGGACTAACAGTGGTAGCCTTTGGTACCAGTGCGCCGGAACTTGCCATAAGTTTGCAATCGGGAATTGCAGGAGAAGATGCTCTGCTTCTGGGTAATGTGATTGGCAGTAATATTTTCAATGTGCTATTTATTTTGGGTCTTTCAGCTGTAATTATCCCGTTAATCGTTTCTAAAAATTTAATAAAACTTGATGTCCCGCTGATGATTGGGGCTTCGGTCCTTCTTTATTTTTTCGCTTGGGATGGGGTAATCAGTCGGATGGAAGGTGGGATCCTGTTTGTTTCCTTATTAGCTTATATTGGATTTTTGGTTTATGACGCTCGAAAACAGCACAAGGCTCAATCGAAATATGAATGTACGGATACGGAAGGAACAAGTCGCTATTGGTTTTGGAACGTCGTATTTGTCCTTGCCGGGTTTCTCCTCTTGGTAATTGGCGCCCGATGGCTTGTAAACGGGGCCGTAACATATGCTGAATATCTGGGCGTTAGCAGTCTTGTTGTCGGGTTAACCATCGTAGCTGCAGGAACTTCGCTGCCCGAGATTGCTACATCCGTATTGGCAAGCATAAAAGGAGAACGTGATTTGGCTGTCGGTAATATCGTTGGTAGTAATTTATTTAATATTATGTGTATTGTTGGCTTAACAGCCATTGTATTACCGGGTGGTATTGCAGTACAGCCGGGGGTAGTTGGATTTGATATCCCTGTGATGATTGCAGCATCAATTGTTTGTTTGCCCATTTTTTTTACGGGCAATTTAATCAGCCGTTGGGAAGGAATCTTTTTCTTGGGCTACTATATTGCTTTTACAGTATATTTAATTTTAACAGCTAGCGAACATCATTTGCTGTCCTATTTTAATGCTGCTATGGGATGGTTTGTATTGCCCATGACATTAATGACGGGGCTTTTTATGTTGGTCAGAGAATGGAAAAGCGGAACAAAGAATTTTTAAAATGTCATTATTAAAAAAAGTATCTGTAAATATCCCAAAAACAACCGGTAATGACCCGAGAATTGGTCAATTAATTGAGTCTGATATCGGGAAGAATGATACTCCCCAAGCCGTTATTATAGGTTTTCCATCGGATAAAGGAGTAACCATAAACGGAGGTCGTGCCGGAGCTGCAGATGCTCCTGAGGCTATTCGCAAACAGTTATATAAAATGACGCCAAACCCTGAAAACTATGATGCTTTTGTGGATTTGGTGAGTAATATACAGGATGTGGGAGATATAAATATCCATTATGAAGTAGAGGAGGATCAGCAAAATTTGGGTAAGGTATTAGCAAGTTATTTAGAGCGGGGAATAATTCCCATTATTCTTGGCGGTGGACACGAAACTGCATTCGGTCATTTCTTTGGATATGCAGAAGCAGGATTGAAAACGGCAATCTTTAATTTAGATGCTCATACGGATGTACGTCCGTTAAAAGATGGAAAAGTACATTCGGGATCCCCTTTCCTTCAGGCTATTGAACATGAAAGTGAATGTGCTGAAATGTATTTGGTGGCGGGATTGCAGCCGCAATCAGTAGCACAGTCGCATTTGCAGTATATAAAAGAAAGTGGCGGGGAATATAAAATGAGAGATGAAACGAATATCACCTCCATTTCGGGATTATTTCATCAGCACGAGAGTGAAAGACTGATGGTAACATTTGATATGGATGCCGTTGATCAATCGCAGGCGCCGGGTGTAAGTGCTCCTTGTGCAAATGGTTTGCGTTCCGATTTATGGCTCACAGCTGCATATCTGGCCGGCCGAAACGAGCAGGTCACCTCATTTGACTTGTCGGAAGTAAATCCGCGTCACGACCGTGATAACCAAACGGCAAAACTGGCTGCGGCTACGATCTGGAATTTTTTGCAGGGGTTAAGCGAGCGTTAGGCAACCTGAACCATTCAATAGAGATGAATATGACTCCCTATAAGCAAACGCCCACTACATTTGATGAGTTGACGGATCCTTTGCCCCAAGAGATACAACATATTGCCTTTCGTCTTCGCAAAAGTATAGAGAAAGTTCTACCCGAGGTTGATGAAAATGTTAGTGGCGGCAAAAAGATGGGGATGGCATTGTACAGTTTTAAAAACCCTAACAATGTAATTTGTGGGATTCAGCCTACCGAAACAATGTGTAAGCTTTATTTCCATGGATGGAAAGAGTTAAAAAAGAAAGGGTTTGAACTGGAAGGCTCAGGCAAAAATGCCAGGCATATTAAGCTGCGGTCAGAGTCGGCTCTTAATCCGAAAATAATTGAAGAAATGCTTGTTGTCGTAAAGAATGTACTGATGAGATAAGACTGACCCATTATAAAAATTTACAATGTGATTCACGGTCGGATATGGTGGGTAACCTTTCGTAGTCATCAGATATAGTACTATAATGGATTCAAACAGGTTAAATTAGCCAGATGGAACCTTTGCTTGTGGTTATATGGTTAGTGCTGCATTATCGGACAAATTACAAGCAAACAAATAGCTTTCCATGTATACATTGCAGCAAGAGCAAATCTTAGATATTTCAGCAGATCAACTTTGGCAATTTATATCCCATCCGGCAAATCTTAATAAAATCACGCCTCCGGAACTCGACTTCACGATCATAAGTGATGTGCCGGAAACAATGTACAATGGCTTACTAATCGAATATGATGTAAAGCTTCCCTTGTTGGGACATTCGAAATGGGTGACTGAAATCAAGCATATTATTCCCGGAAAAGAGTTTGTTGATGAGCAACGAATAGGCCCATACCGTTTTTGGTATCACCATCATAAAATTGAAGAGGTGGAATCGGGGGTAAGGATGATCGATCAGGTAAATTATGTGCCTCCATACGGGGTATTAGGTAAGGTAGTAAATAAGCTACTGATCAGGAATAAACTGCGCGATATTTTTGAATACCGAAAGCAGATCTTGCATCAGCGGTATAACAATTGAACCCTAAACTATAAAGAAGTAAGTATCATACTGAAATAAGTTCAGCATGACAGTTTTCCTAAGGCCGAATCTTGATATCGATTTTTTCCGTGGGATCCTGCTCTTGATTCCGAATTGCCAGTTGCTGAATTACATTATTTGACAGCTCTACAAATTTTTGTGCTGACTTTGTTTCCATATCTCCCAGTACGATAGGTTTCCCATCGTCACTGCTCTCCCGCACTTTCTGTTCCAGCGGGATTTCGCCCAAGAAGTTGGTACCCATTCGCTCCGCCAGATTACGTACTCCGTGCTTGCCAAAGATATAGTATTTCTTGTCCGGCATATCCTCAGGGATGAAGTACGCCATATTTTCAACCATGCCTAATACCGGCACATTTACCTTCTTGAACATGGCCACGCCTTTCCGTGCATCATCAAGCGCAACATCCTGCGGGGTAGAAACAATAACAGCTCCGGTCAGCGGAACGGTTTGTACCAGTGTCAATTGGATATCGCCCGTTCCGGGAGGAAGATCTAATACCATATAATCGAGTTCGCCCCACTCCACTTCATTCATAAATTGTTTGACCGCACTTGTTACCATGGGGCCGCGCCAGATCATGGCTTGGTCGGGGTCAACGAGCATACCCATTGACAGAAATCGAACGCCGTATTTCTCTTTTGGGATAAGTTTCTTACTGGTCGTAATATTGGGTCTTCCGTGGGCATCCATCATTGTAGGAATACTGGGACCGTAGATATCGGTATCCAATAGCCCAACTTTTGCACCGGTGCGTGCCAAACCGCAAGCGAGATTAACAGCTACGGTAGATTTTCCTACTCCCCCCTTGCCTGAGGCAACCGCGATAATATTTTTAACACCTGAAAGAACTTCTTCATCGCCTTGTTCTTGTTGCTGCTCTTTTTTCTTTCGATGACCTTGACCCGGGAATTCGCCCTTGTCTTCGTTATTTCGGAATTTTGAGATATTTA
>CAYNKF010000177.1:0-5494 GCA_964397705.1 uncultured Balneolaceae bacterium
AGCGAAGTTTGCGAGCTATGTCTGATATTACATGTTTAAGCGGTCGAACCATTACGGTTCAAAATAAAAACACCAAGAATCTGTCAATTGAATCGAATAAAATAACTGTATCTAATATTAAAGCTGATAATGGAGTGATTCATATCATTGATGGAGTAATTGATTAGATATTCATAAAGGGCAAATAACCTTTAAAGCCTTGGCATGCAAAGAAATATTAAATTCGTTTAAGTCTGATTCAATTATTTCCCCATCTGCATGAATTTCTATCTTGTCACTAAAATTAAGTGTAAGTTTCTCAACTTGTCCTGATTTTACATGGGGGACTAGCTGTGGTTTTTTGATTAAAAAAAGAGGTAGTAAAATAGGAATAAGCCATTTTGATATCGGTTTTATTAAGACAGTATTAAGTTTTCCATCGGTGATTGATGCAGTGGGTGCAATCCAGAAAGAACCGCCCTCTACCCTTCCATTTGCCAGTGAAAACATGATAGCACGTTCTTTTATAGTATTTCCACCTTTATCTATAGTCACATCAAATGGCGAATGATTTAATACTGCTTTAAGTGCTGATATGGCGTATGCAAAAAATGGATGTAAGTGCTTAAGTTGTAATGCATATCGGTTCGTAAGTCCGTCAAAACCAAATCCCAATGAATTTAAAAAGATAAAATCGTTGCATTGTCCTACATCTATTGAAACTATATTTGCTTGTTTTAGTACAGATATCGATTGTTCCAGCTTAATGGGAATATCAAGAGTTTTACAAAGGTCATTACCTGTTCCTAAAGGAACTATTCCCAACTGTTTCTTAGTATTGATGAGCGGTTCGGCGGCCTCTCGAACTGTACCGTCCCCTCCACAAGCCACAAAAACATCAAATTTCTCAAAATTCTGATCAATAAAATCGGAAATATCGCCAATATTCTGAGAATGAAACAAGTATGCGTCATCAAATTCCTTGATGAGCGTTTGCAAACGCTCTAATTTTAATCCCGTCTTTCCTCCCTGTGCTGCGGGATTATATAGAAAGGCATAGCGTTTCACAGTATAGAATCATTTAAATACGATTCTAATATTTTTAAACAGCGCTGAATGTCATCGATAAATACTCGTTCCCCTTTTTGATGATAAGGATAAATGGAAGGTTCTAATGCTACTGAAACCGTTGTATAACCCTCTTTTTTATTAAATTCTTCTCCATAATGTAGATAATCATTGGTGTTATTATCTACTTTGATATCAGAATCGATAGCCAAAAACCGATTTACCGCCTCTTCTGTTTTTTCTATGAGGTTTTTACCGGGGTCAAGATTATTTAGCTCCCAGTGATTGGCATAGAGCGCAATACCTTTTTCACCTTTAAAAAGTGGTGTTGTATCCAAAGTGATAACCTGTTCTGGCACTTCTTCAATATTTATACATTGTTTGGCTATACGTCGAGCCCCCATCCCATTGGTATACCCTTTGCCGTTGTTTTTAAGTAGTTCCGGATGTTCTTTGAAGCCTTTCTTCTCCTCCATTTCAGAAAAGAAAAAAAGTAAATTTGGCCAATGACGACTGTTCGCCATCTCCGCCAGAGTTACCACCATTCCCAACCCGGCGCTGTCGTCCATAGCCCCTTCAATTTGATTATTAGTGATATCCACGGGCAATGGATCTGGGTAATCGGCACCGTAATGGTTTATTTTATCTAGATGTGCGGTTAGGGCGATTGTCGGCAGCTCGGATTGGTCACCGACTTTATAAACCAGGTTATTGCCCTTAACACTAATTTCATGGGCAGAAATATCGCTAAATACCTTACGAATATAAGGATGGAGGCGTTCTTCGTAGGTACTAAACGAAGGAATTTGTGCAATCTCGGTGATATGTGTTATTGCCCAGTCTAACATTGTCAATTTGTAGTAAATGCAATATCGAATGTACCGTCTTTCTCAGCCTTAATAGTTATTTTATCAATAATAGCATTAGTATTAAGCGGACTATATAGATGTGGAAATTTTTCTCCGGTATCCTCATCCTTTTCATATTTAATATCCTCGTGAAGCGTGGTAGCATCAATCACAAGTAGAAAAATTTCATCTTTATCTCCAAAAAAAGTGTTTGCAGCAGTTTCTACTTGTTCTCCCGTTGAAAAATGAATAAAGCCATTGCTCTCAAGGGATTCCGGCTCATAACTACCACTGTTATTATACTGTTTCCAATCGTCTTTGGTAGTAATATGAAATAATAGATCGTCTCGCATAGAGTATATGTTAAAGTAAATTTGAAATTATTCGTAAGCTAAATGTAACAGTGCGTCACCTTTATGAACTACAGGAGCATAATTTAAGCCAATTACCTGTCCATCATGGGGGCATTTAAATTTGAATTGTTCTTTCCCATAGGGATCATTTACATGCCCTACAACCTGTCGCTGTTTAACCTTTTCACCAAGTTTGATTTTTGGTCTGAACAATCCTGCATATTTCGCCCTCACCCATGTAGTCTTTCTAAATGTATTAGTCTCCTGGACTGTTTCTGGGGCTTCATCTCTCATCCCGAGGTATTTCATCAGCCTCAATGTGCCATTAATACCTTCCTGAATTCCAAATTCATAAAATCGAGTAGATTCACCGGCTTCATAAACTAGTATATGTTTCCCCTTGTTATGAGCTGCCTTTCGAAAAGATTTTTCAATGAGTGAAGAATGAATCATAAATGGAGCGCCAAAAGCTTCACCAAGCTCTTTGTTTTTTTCTACATCTAATGTGCATCGCACTTGCGGATAATTAGATCGTGCTGAGCCTCCAGTATGAAAATCGATGCCATAATCAATCTTTGGGACGATCTCATTCATCAATGTATGGGCTAACAAGCGAGCCAGAGAACCGCCCTTTACGCCCGGGAAGCTACGATTAATATCTTTGCCATCGGGTAAACCACGCACATTTTGGATAAAGCCATATACGTTAACCAAAGGAAGTGCAATTACGCTCCCTTTCTTTGGCATTAACAGGTCTTTGGAAACCATCCGTCGTATAATTTCTATGCCATTTAACTCATCGCCATGAAGCCCGCCGGTGAGCAATAATGTAGGTCCATCCTCTTCAGACCTAAAAACATGGACTGGTAGATCAATGTTCGTATAAGTAGGCAGCCGGGCTATATTAAGCTGAATCTCTTTTTCTTCCCCGGGTTCAATCTGGTAGTTATTAATCGTGATTGTTTCAGGCATTTCTGGTCAAATTGTGACTCTTACGGGGATTATTCTTTATTTCTTTAGCCCTACGCTCAACGAATGAGATAATACGTCCGGCAATGTTTTTACCCGTTGCTGATTCAATACCTTCCAACCCGGGCGAAGAGTTTACTTCGAGTACTAACGGGCCTCGTTCGGATTGTAGCATGTCTACCCCAGCAACCGACAATCCCATTGCACGAGCAGCAACAAGCGCGGCCCGACGTTCTTCTTTGGTTAGCTTAATTAACTCTCCACTACCGCCGCGGTGGATATTAGATCGAAATTCTCCTTCGACCCCTTTTCGCTTCATAGCTCCAACCACTTTCCCATCTACAACAAAAGCCCTGATATCTTCTCCTTTGGCCTCTTCAATAAATTCCTGCACAATCACTCGGGCTTTCATGCTATGAAATGCCTGAATGATCGACTCAGCCGCTTTAAAAGTTGGGGCCAAAACGACTCCAACGCCTTGCGTACCTTCGAGCAATTTGACAATCAACGGTGGCCCACCCACGGACTCAATAATTTTGCGAACCTCAGTAGAATAGTTCGTAAACACCGTTTTAGGCATCCCCACTCCGGCTCGAGCCATAATTTGAAGGCTTCGCAATTTATCACGTGATCGGACCAGTGCTTGTGATTCAACAGCCGTAAATACTTTCATCATCTCAAACTGTCGTACAACTGCAGACCCATAAAATGTCACAGAGGCACCAATTCGGGGTATTACGGCGTCAACGCCTGCAACTTTAGTCCCGCGATAGTAGATACATGGATTATCTTTTTCGCTTACAATATCACATTTCAAATGATCTAGAACGGTAGCTTCATGGCCAGCTTCTTCAATAGCTTCGGTAAGCCGAGAGGTTGAGTAAAGTTTAGAATTTCGGGATAAAACAACTATGTGCATGTAATATTAATTATGTCTGTTCTTTGTTTTCATTTTTTGTTAAATATTTTTGGGACACATCAACAATAAACCGGCCATTGATTAATTTACGTCCAACCAAGACAGGATAACGCATCTCTGAACGATCTGTAAGTGACAATTCAGCCGTCAAAAGCCTATCTGAAAGTTTAACCTTAGTTTTTACAACAAAACGTTCTTCCCTCGACCCATTAGAACTTTTAACTACTTTTTTACGGTGTATAGGCAACTCAAAAAGCTTGTCATTATACGTTTCATGTGATGGATCCAACAAGTTGAACCGTACATATTCCCCCTCATCCTTTTGAATAGATTTAATATGATGACAATGCAAGCTGGAAGTATAAGCTCCAGTATCAATTTTTGCATCGATACCATATAAATCCCACTCGGGGAAATTGATTGGTTCTAATCTGCCAATAATTTTAAGATCCTTTTTTTTAGCAGCCATTTTACAATCACATTAATTGTTAATGTACCCGCCTAAGTATACAAGTTATTAGGCTTTGTATCATCTGCGAACTTCCAAATTCATTTGTTCTAAATTAATCTCTTTTTAATACCTTACAGCTGTTAAATTTAACATCAATTACTGATTCATTATGTCTCGCTTTGTTCGAAAATTAATTCCGTATAACTTTCTGTTCGTTGGACTTTTGTTTGTTTCTTGCGGCAGTTCTACTACCCTTCAACACCCAACCTCTTCGGCCACACTTTGGGCACAAAATGCCGCTGAATATAAAGCACTGACCAAATCAGTTTATAATACAGCTCTCTCAAATTTGGGAATGGCTATTGAAGACTCCTATTGGACGGCCTATCCCAATCAGGAAGGTCAAGAAATACGCAGTCTACCTCCTGCTGTAATATTAGATGTTGATGAGACGGTCTTGGATAATTCTCCCTTCCAGGCTCGGATGATCAAACAAAATAGCAGCTTTGATCCTCAGCAATGGAATAATTGGGTGATGGAGGCAAAAGCAAATCCAGTGCCCGGGGCTGTTACTTTTACGCAACGAGCAGCAAATAAAGGTGTCGCTGTTTTTTACCTAACCAATCGTGAAGCTAAGGTTGAGGAAGGAACACGTCAAAACCTAGAAAAACTGGGGTTTCCACTTTCTGAGAACGAGGACCGTATTTTAAGTAATAACGAAAGGGAAAATTGGACCTCCGCCAAAACAAAACGGCGAGCACATGTTGCTAAAAATCACCGTATTATTATGTTATTTGGGGATGATCTTAATGATTTTGTACCGGCAAAAGGCATCTCTCAGAAGGAACGAGCCGAACTTGTTGAAAGTAATAAGGATAAGTGGGGTAGATACTGGTACGTGTTACCT
>CAYNKF010000178.1:0-5466 GCA_964397705.1 uncultured Balneolaceae bacterium
CTCGGTTCGAGTGCAGCCAGTTCGGTTGGAGCTATCGTGGCTGTTAACCGGTTGTTTGGATCTCCTTACAATGTCAAAGAGCTACTTCCGTTTGCTGCCGAGGGAGAACGTGTGGCGTGTGGTACGGCTCATCTGGATAACGTTGCCCCTTCGCTGTTGGGTGGGTTTGTCTTGATTCGTAGCCAGGATCTTATGGATGTGATTCAGTTAGACTGTCCCAAACCTCTTTTTGCAACAGTGGTCCATCCCGATATAGAAATTAAGACTGAGGATACCCGAAATATTCTGCGTCGGGATATCCCGCTGCACAAAGCCGTAGATCAGTGGGGAAACGTAGGAGGACTTGTGGCAGGGTTACTAAAGGGTGATTATGATCTAATCTCCCGATCGTTAGAGGATGAGATTATAGAACCGATCCGTTCGGTGCTGATACCGGGATTTGATCACGTTAAAAATGCGGCTCTCGAGGCGGGAGCTTTGGGAAGCGGCATCTCAGGATCAGGCCCCTCAATCTTTGCGTTATCTAAATCTAGGGATTCAGCTGAAAAGGTAGGTAAAGCGATGCAGCAAGCATTTGAACGTATAGGTCTGGCAAATGAGGTTTATATTTCGGAGATCAATAAACAGGGACCTCGAATTTTAGAGGTGCATTAATGAAGTATATTAGTACAAATAAGGAGGCTGATCCTGTTTCATTTTCAACTGCGGCACTCCAAGGATTGGCACCCGATGGGGGATTGTATGTTCCGAAGGATTGGCCACGGCTTTCTGAGCGTTTTTTAGTGAACCTTGGTAATGAAAGTTTGCAGGATATTGGCTTTGAAGTCAGCCGCTTGTTTGTAGATGAACTCGATAATGAGGTGCTGAAAAAAGTTGTTGATGATGCACTTAATTTTGATGCTCCGTTGGTTAAACTCACTGAAACTGAGAAAGTACTCGAGCTTTTTCACGGTCCTACCTTAGCCTTTAAGGATTTCGGTGCGCGTTTTATGTCACGTCTGTTTTCGGCCCTGCGAAAAGAGGCTGATCAGGATTTAATTATATTAGCCGCTACTTCCGGAGATACAGGAAGTGCTGTGGCGCAGGGATTTCTTGAGGTGGAAGGGATCAAGGTTTGTCTGCTTTATCCCAGCAGCAAAGTGAGTCATATTCAAGAGCAACAGTTGACAACAGCGGGACAAAATGTGACTGCCCTCGAAGTTGACGGGACTTTTGATGATTGTCAGAAGATGGTGAAACAGGCCTTTTCTGACAATGGGTTAAACGAGCAGTTGTTACTCAGTTCTGCGAACTCTATTAACATTGCCAGGCTTCTGCCACAGGTATTTTACTATTTGCATGCAGTAGCCCAGCTCGATTCGGATTATCCGCCAATCTTTTGCGTGCCGAGCGGAAATTTTGGGAATTTGACAGCGGGTTTGATGGCACAAAAAATAGGAATGCCGGTCTCCGGATTTATTGCAGCTACCAACGTTAACGATGTCTTCCCAATATATTTAAGAACAGGAGAATTTAAGTCCCGGACTTCTGAACAGACTATTTCAAATGCGATGGATGTGGGAAATCCCAGTAACTTTGAACGTATTTTACACCTGTTTAATGGAAACCATGAACAGATTAAGCAGCACATTTGGGCAGCCTCCTTTTCTGATTCCGAAACCAAGAAAGGCATTAAAAAAGTCTATCAGTCTAAAAATTACCTAATGGATCCTCATACAGCTGTTGGATATTGTGCCGTACAGAAGTACAAGCGGCAAAGTGCGGGTTACTTTGGTGAAGACCAATCAGCACCATTTATCATTTTATCCACGGCGCATCCGGCCAAGTTTGGTGATGTAATTGAGCCCGTAGTCGATCAGGAAATTTCTGTCCCAGATCGGTTGGCACAGTGCCTCAAAAAAGAGAAGCAGAGTATCCCCCTTAATGCTGACTATCAGAATCTTAAAGAGTGGCTGCTGGAGGAGTATGGATGATCAATTTTAGACAGCGGCCGTCCCTTTCATAGCAATTGCGAGCCCTTTGGTAAAGGCCTGAATAACAGCCTCGAGCGTATCCGGTGAAGCGCCTTTGGACACCCATTCCTGATCATTGTTAGCAAGTGTTAGAGTGACAACAACTAGTGAGTCGGTGTCAGGGCTGAGTATTTCTACCTCGTGATTTTTGACTTCAAGGTGGAAAACCGAATTGGTTTCGGCGCGAATAGCAGATAAAATTGCGTCGATAGGACCAACGCCCTTCGCTTCAGAAATAATTTCTTCACCCTGCAAGTCAAGTTTGACAGCTGCCTGTACCAAGCCGTGCTTGCGCATTGTTACTTTGTAATCAAGGACTTCAACGGGATATTCAAGGTCAAGATCTTCATTAAAGATCAGCGATTGGAGTACTTCAATTTCTTTATTGCTGAGCGTCTTACCTTTTTTATTGATCTTTGAAACATATTCATTGTAGAGCTTCTCATGGTCTTCATCCATTTCGAGGTTAGCCATAAATGTATCGCGTGACTTTCCCCAAGAGTCCTTCTGCATCTCGATAAAGCCCGATTTGATATAGTTGGTAACCTTATTGATGTCGGGTGAAAGTACGGGTGAAGATAGGGAGTGCTTGGCTACCACCTTGGTATCTTTGAGTCCTGATCCGGTGAGGATAAACAAGCACTTTTTATTATTAAAGGTATCGATGTTGTTTTTAAAAGCGGCTAGCGGAAGGGCACAAGCCGGTTCAGTAAAGTGCCCTTCTTCGACGGCCATCTCTTTTAGTGATTGCAGTATTTCATCTTCTGTTACGGTATATGCCGAGCCATCTGATTCTTCAATGCCCAGCATTACTTTGTGAAAATCTACTGGATCGGAAGCTGCAACGGATTGGGCCATCGTGTTAACCTGCTTTTTGATGATTTTCTCTTTTTTAAAAATACCCTCAACAACAGGGGAACTTTGTTCGGGCTGAATGGCAATCATTTTGGGAAGTTTAGATATTTTGCCCGATTCTTTAAGTTCCGTAAAGCCCTTCCAAATAGCGCCAAAATTAGTTCCGCATCCCACGGGGACAAATATGTAATCAAAATCATCGCCATCCTGCTCCAGAAGTTCATAAGGAAATGATTTTTGTCCCTCTTCACGAAAAACATAATCGCCGGCAAGATAGTAGTTGCCCGATTTGGCAAATTCGCGACAGAGTGCCTCGCAGGTACTAAAATCTCCTTTAATTCGTATAATATTAGCATTGTAAATAGTAGCTTGAGCAATTTTGGCATCCGTTGTTTTTTCAGGGACAAATACAAAGCAGGGAATTTTAAAATAGCAGGCGTAAGCCGCTACCGATGCAGCCATATTCCCGGTAGAGGCAAGACAAATAGCATCTGCACCCAGTTCGAGGGCTTTTTGGACTTCGATATAACTACCTCGATCTTTAAAGCAGCCAGTGGGATGTTCGAATTCGAGTTTGGCCCAGAGGTCTGCGTCATAGGTTTCGGATAAGCGGTCCAGCTTTTTCAGGGCCGAAGGATGAGTTTTCATCGGGTCGGGTTTCAGCTCTTTCAGCGGAAACTGAATGTCATCTGAGGGGGCATCATAATAGACCCGAAGAACACTATCACACTGCGTGCAATAGGTGGTGGTTTCTTCTTCTGAGTTTAGGTGCCCGTTGGCCACACACCTTAGTTCGTAATCTGTAGTCGCACTTGCCATAATAAGTTAATCCCTGAATTATATTTTGAAACGTACCTTTATATCCAAATATGTTTTAAAAATAGGTGATTCCTTGAAGGAATGATATCCTTTTTCAAAATTTAAAACTTTTATTAATTCGTTAACGGGAGAAGCGAAATTTCATTGAAATCCATGTCAAGCTCATCAAGAACCGGTTCCGCAACTTCAGAAATTTCGTCAGAGGAAAGCTCATCTAAGCCTTCAATTTCAATAAATAGCGTGTTAAGATGTCCGACTACACTATATCGAGCTTTTTCGGCTTTAAAACATTTGCGAAGGGTGTCGACGAGCAGCTCAATATCCTGTTCGTAAGCCTCATAATCAGCGTCCTCGAGTTCAGCCATTTTGTGATAAAATTTCGAGTTTATATTAATATTTCTGCCCAACAATACGCATTAGATGATAGCCAATCAATGATTTTGCTGGAGGTTTTTCTGCCTCAGAATTTGTAATGCTTTAGCTCAAAAGGGTTTGCAGCAGATGTTTGTATTCAGAGATCAACTTTTTGCGAATAGGCTGTGATTTCTCAAAGATTGTCTTTTGCTTTTTCATATATTCCTGCCGACCTTCATTTTTTTCTATTTTGATGGGGGACAAGCCGAAGTCACGCAAATCATAGGGACTTGCTTTCATATCCATAACACGCGTTTCAACAGCCAACTCAAAAGCTTCTCTTATGGTGTTGCTGTTGATCCAAGGATACATCTTGAATGCCCATTTGTATAAATCCATATTGGTATGCAAGCAACCGGGCTGTTCCATCTCAGCAAACTTTTCCCGACTAAGATCAAACTTATTCTGGGGTTTGGCTTCATCTGTAAAAAAGCGAAATGCATCAAAATGAGTGCATACCAGCGGACGTGATTCTACGAAATTAGCTAATTCTTCCTTGTCCATACGAAGGGAGAGGTAGTTATGCCGAACCCGGTCAGCTTTATATACCATCGCCCATTCATGCATCCCAAAGCAACCAAATGACGGTTGTCTGGTTAAGGATTGTTCGAGGAGATTTAAAATCCATTGTACTGAAGAAATTCGATCTTCATCAAAATGTGAGATGTCCAAAAAGGAATCACCGTCAGCGGTTGCCATTTCATCAAATTGCCAATCGTGTGAAGCGCCGTCAATAAGTAAAGTACCCAGTCCCGGTGACCAACGCTT
This sequence comes from uncultured Balneolaceae bacterium, assembly GCA_964397705.1. Taxonomy (GTDB): domain Bacteria; phylum Bacteroidota; class Rhodothermia; order Balneolales; family Balneolaceae; genus Fodinibius. The sequence continues at coordinate 4,869 of CAYNKF010000178.1, forward strand.
TAGATAGGAAGGGCGAAAAGCATAATATTCAAATAGGAAGTCGAGTACCGGATCTTTTTTCTGGTGCGATCGTCGTTCCAGGTAATCATCAATGAGATTACTGATTTTTTGGTAATGCTGTTTTTTTTGAGTTCGCCATTGGTCTGGCGATAATTCGTTACTTATATATGAAACTTCTTGTGTCTCCGTTGAAATCATAGCTCCTAAAATACCAATCTTTTGTTGGATTGATAAGCATAAAATCGGTATGCTGAGATTTTGAAATACAGTAACTTTAGATAATGCCCCAAGTTGAGTCCCAAAATATAAGTATGCTACGGCAGCTCTGGCATTTTGTGGTGCATCTGCGGTGGCATTACCAGCTATTTATTTTATCTGGCGGATTTTTATTGGGCGGTTTTCTAAGTAATGATTTGGATCTACAGTCATTTCTTATTCAATTCGCAAATGTGCATTTATTGCTCTTTGGCGGTGCCACGGCGTATAATTCTTATTGGGATAATGATGAGGGGCCGATCGGCGGGCTACAAAATCCCCCAAAAATGCAACCGTGGATGTGGGGTGGCTCATTAATTTTACAGGGAGTTGGTTTGCTTGT
>CAYNKF010000179.1:0-2366 GCA_964397705.1 uncultured Balneolaceae bacterium
CTGATTGTTATACGTTTCTTCCAACTTGCAAAGATCCACGGCCAGATCGGCGATCAATAAATCTCCTTCCCCCTCATCTACATAACGACTGATGTTAAACGAGCTACATACAATTGATAATAGTAGCTTTGATTGATCCAGTTGTGTAGATGAGGTCATACGGTAATATGTATTACAAATGGTTGGGATTCTTTGGGACGTATTGAGAAAAGTATAACGCTCTCTGCTGTGAAAGGCGTTAAAAATATGGCAAATGGTATCGTTATTCCAAGCAAATTTAGGGACAGAAAATCATAAAACATCTTGACATTGCGTATCAGCTGTGCAATGTGTGCGCTAAAAGCGCTGGTTATAATGCACTCTTAACTTTGATCGTTGATAATATCTTTAATTTTTGACTTCAGATTTGGAAGATCTCGCTGAGTAACAATCCAAATCATACTTAAAGTAACTCCAAAGTATTCGTGAATGATAATGTCTCTCATCCCTGCAATTTTTCGCCAAGAAACCTCATCATATTCCTCACGGATATCATCAGAAATGTGTTTTACCGCTTCTCCAATAATTTCTAACCTACGTAGAACCGCATCTTGTTTTTCGGAGTTTTAATAAAATTCGTTTTCATTGACACCATCCAGATATTCCTCAATCTGCTGTATGCTCTCAAAAATATCTTGTAGATAAACATCCGGTTTCCGTTTACTCATAAAACCGGCACTTCTTCTTTAAGAATATCTTCTCTTAAAGCAGGCTTTAATGAATCATATTCAACGAGATCTACTTTCATATCGAGCTCATCTTCTAACTCTTGTTGAATGCCGATAAAGTCTAATAGGCTAATTTTTTGCTCAATTTTAACCAACAAATCAACATCGTTTGTCTCTTCTTCACCACGAGCTGCAGACCCGAAAACTCCAGCTTTTTTAATTCCATATTTTTTCAATATGGGACGAACTTTATTTTTGATCTCTTCTATTTTTGCCATAGCAGAATGGGTATTTAATTAATTCAGCAATAATATAAGAAAGTGATTGAGAAAGAGATAAGAAAATTAAGGTTAAAAGGAAGAGCATTGTAATTTTTTGTTATACTGATAGGTTCTTTAACTGAAATCTCTTGAACATCGTGCCCTTAAAAAAAGTCATAACATTATGCCATCAAACCATTTTGACGTCTTAATGGTATGACTGCAAAACGTTTTACCGTTATGCGATACTACCTTACAGGCGCAAAGAAACTACCTTTCTCAAATGTATAACGAAAGGGGTATCAACTATTCAGAAAATGTTTAACGTTTTGAAGGGTTTTATATCTTTTGAGTCATATAAACGGCCTTTAACCTATGTGATTTGATGAATTTATGGATATAAAGGAGAGAAAATCAGTCATTTGTATAACAAAATAGATCACATACAGAGGGATTGCTAAACGTAACCAATTACATTAAATAAGTAGTGTTTAACAATTTTGATACCTTTTTAGGTGAACCAAGCTCATCAACATAACAACATTCAAACATTAAGACATCAAAACATCATAATGTTTGCATAGTAATAATCCTATTTCAACAAGTTTTTTCTAACTCCGAAAAATTTTAAATATATACAAGGTTACTATTTATGTACATATTGTACACTTTGTAATAATTGTACAAATATAGTATTTTATCAAATAAAGAGTGAGTATAATAATCCCTACTAAAAATATCCGCTATGCCAACTAAAAAAATTAATACCTATGAGGCCCGAAAAGAATTTGCCGATAATATCAACCGCGTAGCATACGGGCACGAAAGGCTTACAGTTACTCGTCACGGCAAACCTGTTGCAGCAATTATATCGGTTGATGATTTAGAGTTTCTGGAAGAGTTAGAACAACAGTTGGATAAGAAAGCAATTCAAGAAGCTTGGAAAGAACAAGGTGAAAAACCTTTAAAATCTCTGGATGAAGTCAAATCTCGGTTAGGACTACAATAATTTTAATCACAAATGCCTAACAGTTTTAAAGCTTTATTTACTAACAAAGCATTTAAAGAAATTGAAAAGTTAGATCCCGATGCAAAATTACAAATACTTGAAGCTATAGAAGATTTAGAACGTGATCCTCGACCTCAAAATAGCAAACAGCTAAGAGGTGAACTCAGTGATTATCGTAGGTTGCGCACAGGCAATTACCGGATTATTTATCATATAAAAGATCAGCAGCTTGAAGTAGTGGTCGTACGGGCTGGACATCGGAAAGATATCTATGACTAACCAGCACAATTAGATAGAAATTAAGGGAAGGAGACACGCTGACTAATTATTTTAAGAAGTAGTGTTTAACAATTTTGATACCCTTTTAGGTGAACCAAGCTCATCAACATA
>CAYNKF010000179.1:2466-5405 GCA_964397705.1 uncultured Balneolaceae bacterium
AAGTAGTGTTTAACAATTTTGATACCCTTTTAGGTGAACCAAGCTCATCAACATAACAACATTTAAACATTAAGACATCAAAACATCATAGCGTTTTAATGGTTTGATGGTAAAATGGCAGAATTCACGTACCTCAAATTTCCAATCTATCATGGGTATGTAGATGGCATAACGTAAAACGCTATGCAATTCTGCGTTAGAGCGTTATTATTGCTTCGAATTAAAAACGGATAGATGGATTTTCCTCTAAATGTTTGACAAAAACCACTAAGCAAAACAAAGAAACATCTACCATTCGGGCGATATACTCCTTTATCTTCAACAAATCGACTTTATGTGCATGCTTTTATGGGTATTATGGTCACTGTATATAACGGTTTGTTTAACATGAAATGCGGAATAAACGCCATCAACAATTGTAGGTTACAACAAATATACATTCAAACATGCAATTATTGCTTCTAGTCAGCACATCAACATTTGTAGTGATGTTGGTTTGTAGATGCGAGTCTCAAATAAACAACCAAGCATCCATATTCTGGGTAGTAAACGGACTTCGTCAAGGATAAATCTAAATTAAAGCTGTAGTTCGTTTGGGGACTCAAAACTTACTTAGTCAAATCATGACACAGAAAGAATTACCAAATTCCCTAGAATTCATCCCCTATACTTTTCACCCATCCCAGAGCCCGATTCTTTAACTCTTTTTCTGAATCTATTAAATGTATTCGATCTTTTAATGTATCCAACTTTACCAGTTTTTCAACAAGTAACCTTCTGACGAAGACTCGATCCTTTTCTCTAAAAGCAATTAGCTTACTAGCCGCCAAATCATGCACTTCTAAACACCAACCAATCTTATTTTCATCCATATAGTCCTGAACCTTACTTGTCCTGTTTTTCCACCCTTTGGGTAAAGGAGCTGTTTTAATAGATACTCCGTGAACATAAAATCCATGTGTTTTATGAAAAGCAGAGTTTTCGCCTAATGCCCCATCAATTCTATCAACAGTATTTGGCTTATTTTTAGGACTTACATCAACTTCGATAGAACGGCGTAATTGGTCGTCAGCTTGGGGAAACTGACCCAAAATTGCTTGGGATCCAAAAACGTATAGTTCATCGTCACCGGAAATCTCGCAAGCCGCTCGGATAGCATGTTCGAGCTGTTCTCTATTCATCTTTTTTACGCCTCTTTGACTTAATTTCATTAAGCTTATTTCGTTCTTTATTCTTTAGAACAGGCCAAAATGGCAATGATTGGCGTAATCTCGTTGAACGTTCGGAGTCAGATTCCAAAAACTTCTTTAAACGTTGAAAAGACATGCTTTTAAGGATGTGTTTCCATTCCTGCAGTTCTTTTTTCTCACCAGAACTAATCTGTGAAATTCGCTCTTCAAGATCCTTTATTGTTCGATCTATAATTTCAGGATGTTTTTGGATAAGCTCCACCCAGGCTTTGGCATCTATTTGTGATCGTTTATCCAATTGTTGATGGCTATCTATCACATTTGTTTCTTCGCCACTGTTTTTGAGAAAATGCTTAGGATCTGTTCCCCATAAAGGAATAATCTCATCAGTATAAAATGTCTCACTTGATTTCAAATCAGCCAAAACAGTACCACTTACTTCAATCGTAACATCAAATCTTTTTTCGATGCCTGATTCAATAATTTGTTCTCTAAATTGATCGGTAATCTCATCGATTTTTTTAATATTTCCCAAAATCCCTATACGTATTGGATCACCGTATTCATCCGATCCCTCAGCTAATGTTCCAAATATCCAAGCTGATTGGGGTTGTTGCTCAAGTCTGCCTATTATCTCTTTTAGAGTTTTAATTAGAGAATCATAGTACCTTTTTTCAGCCTTAAATAAATCTTCAAGGTTATCAACTAAAGGGTATTTGTTCCTTATATTAATCTGCTGTCTTTTGCCACTACCTGTAAACTCTATAATGCCCAGAGTCATCATGCGAGACACTACTTTATGAACTCCGGGTAGAGACAAACCCGTTCTTTCGGCTAATTCACTGAAACTCATCCCCCCGGTTGTTTCGAAAAGACATCGAAGAAGACGTACATTACCCTGATATCCCAATATTTCATTTAGGGGACTCTTTATTGCACTGTTCTGTTCACTTATCGGCCTCATAAACTAATGTTTATTATTATTAACAGTAGTTAATATAAAAAAACTATCGTTTATAAAAAGTGAGCTCTAGCATGTCTTTGAAAGGCATATCAAAACTGATGGAGATACATAATATTATAGCAATTCACCTAATCAATTCCCTTTACCGCATTTGTAAGATCTTGCCCGTCCAGGTGCTCATAGATCTGTGTTACATCTATCGATGAGTGTCCCATGATCTTTTGGACTAAGTGAATGGGTACCCCCTTGCGGAGCAGATCAGTAGCACAAGAGTGGCGAAGTCCGTGCAAGTTAATGGTGTCCGGCACGTTTTCAGCCAGCCGAACAAACTTTTTAAATGACCGAGACAAGGCCCCTGGAGTCATCCCATCGAACCGATTTTTTCCAGTCGAACTGGGAAACATATATCCATCTTCGGGCTCTCCCTGATCTTTGTGCCACTGAACCAGCCAAGGCTTTAATGGCTCACGAATAGGTACCACGCGTTCCAATCCAGACTTGGTAGTGTTATCCGTCGTATTATAAATACCAATATGACCATGATCATCAGGATCATCGGGGTCACCTTCCAAGTTAACATGTGCCCATCGCAAATTGGTCGCCTCACTGGCCCGCATGCCACAGTAGTACAACATGCTGATCATGGGCTTAAACCAAAGGCGCATTTGGTGCCCGCTAGTCACATGTTTTTTCTTTTCCTGCTCTTTATAAAATTTATCAAACGCTTCAAAAACACGGTCCAGTTCTTCCCTCGAAATAATCTTTTGTGATATCTTTTTGGGCAC
>CAYNKF010000180.1:0-5399 GCA_964397705.1 uncultured Balneolaceae bacterium
AAACTTTGATAAACCGTTATTAGTACGACATAGCAGTGTTAAGAAGAATCCGAAAATAAAATTTGTTAACAACAGATTGTTTGTAGCACTCAGATATCTTGAACGTAATTATGACGTAGATATCGAGCTTGAGGATGATTCGCTCCGTCATTATCGGTTTACGTTAACAGCCGATCATTCACTGTTGGGAGCATTAGAACAAATTGCAGATTCGCTGGACTTATCAATTGAGTATATCCGAGAAGATGATAAACTCTATCTACATAAAAATAAATAACAGGAGCTTAATTGATTCTCATAAGAATGAATGAATTCTAAAATAAACAGGGGAAAAGAATGGAGAATAAGCAACAAGCAGAAAAAACAAACGGGCAGGTTGAACAACCATATTTAAATCGCATTTTAGTTAAAAAATCAGAGAAAAATATCTTTGTTGATGTTTCAAAAATTCGATGGATAGAATGTTCGGGGAATTATTTAAAGCTCCATTTATCTGATAAGTCATACATGATCAGAAGTTCATTAAAGAACTTGAAATCAAAGTTGAATCCACTGCAGTTTGTACGTATCCATCGATCGTGGATGGTAAATATCAATGAAGTCAAAGAGATAGAGCCGTGGTTTTCCGGAGATTCAAAAGTGACTTTAAGCGATGGGAAGACCCTCCGAATGAGCAGAAATTATAAGGATAATCTCGAAAAATTCACCCTTAATTAATCAGGATTGGGCTGATTCCGGGATTGAAACATGGGTTTGCTCCATCACCCATTGACCATCAATTTTTTGTAAAACGCCGGTAAAGCGTGCTCCTTGCCAGTGAGTTATATTACCCTGCGATTTAATTTCTGCATCCAGTTTGTGAAAGTACCATGCAACATCTCCCGATTCAGCCACATTAACCGTCAAATCACGAATATCTGCCTTATAATATTCGAGTCTTTTAAACTGTTTTTTGGTAGCATTATTGAGCGTTTTCCAGCCTTTCCATATTTCTCCTTCATCCGTACCAACATGAACGGTTTTATCACTTTTGGGGATGAGTTTTTGCATGGTTTCCAGCTCTTGGTTATTCATGGCATCAAAAAATGCTTTGATCGTAGATCTAACCTCTTGTTTTGTATTCATGGTGGTAGAAAATTGTACTAAATTTATCCTGTCGATTGGTAAGGTGCTCTGTTGCCTTACAAGATAACTTTTTTGCTTTTATAATTTTATAAGGATTTTCTTTGCTACGGCTTAGGCTGCAGCTGATGGCTATCGTTGACGGAGTTGGCAATTGGAAGTGTTCATCAAAAAAGAAGTGCCAAACATTATTAATGTCCGACACTTTCTCGATTATAACATCAAATATTTACGTTTATCAATCCATATTAAAGAAAAAGGAAGCAGCATTAATATTGGTTTTTTCTAGCTTTTGACTATCAGTTGGAACAAGTGCAACCGCGATTCCTAATTGCCCTCTTTCTTGTGGTCTGAATACAGAGTCCGGGTAAAAAACAAAATCAGGATAAAATACCGAATCGGGATAAAAAACGGAGTCAGGGTAGAAAACAGAGTCTGGGTACATCCGGTTAAGTATAGAAATAATACGTTGTTGTGGCGCGTAGTTCCCCATGTATTGTTTGCCAGGCTTTAGTTTGAATGTCCTGGATGCAACTCGTTCTCTTTTTTCTTTATCGGGTCCAAGGATATAAAACACGAGCTGAACTTTAGTGGGTTGCTTCCCTTTATAAATGAGGGTTCCATTTTTACTGAGTGAGCTAATAAGGTCACGAGCTTTCATGGATTGCTTATTGCTGGATAATCGATCAGCAAAGCTAGGCGGGTATTCTACGCTGAGAGTACTGTTAATATTTAATTCACGACCATCAACTGATTCAGTATTACTAAATCCGGTTGTTAAAGCTAATACAATAATTAAGCATGGTATAAGAAACGCTTTCTTCATAGTGTTTTTAATTTGATGGAGTTCTAGTGCAATATTATATACGCATTGTATTATTCAAGGTGCTCATATTTATGCCTAATCTCTTTATTTTAGCCTTTTTTATTTGTTAGAACCTTTGTACCCTGTAAAAAATTATCAAAAAGTTTTCTGAATGAATTATCGCATATTGGAGCTTATTGCCCCGCCTGAAGCTACTGAAGAAGCGCGTACTTTTGTTGAAGAGGAGGAAGTACTTGGGGTATGGTCAGATACGTTGGAAGATGGGTATTCAGTATTGCGAGTTTTGGTGGATGCCAATCGCACGGAAGCACTAACTGATGCGTTAACCGAAAAGTTTTCGCACGTCGAAGGCTTTCGGATTATGCTTTTTGAGGTACAAGCCACTTTACCTCAGCCAAATGAAAAGGACGAGGAAGAAGAAAAGGCAAATCAGGAGCAGGATGAATCCGAAGAAAAAAGTATTGGGCGCATAAGTCGCGAAGAACTCTATTCTGATGTTGCCAGCGGGAGCGAGCTAAACATTGTGTTTATCGGATTGGTCTTGTTATCAACGCTTGTTGCAGGGGTCGGTCTTGTTCGAGATGATGTTGCCGTAATTATTGGAGCAATGGTTATTGCACCGCTGTTAGGCCCTAATGTTTCTATGGCCTTGTCGGTTACACTCGGTGATTTGGATTTAGGTTGGCGTTCCCTTAAAACTAATACAGCAGGAATATTTGCATCGCTTGCGTTGGCTTTTATAATGGGACTAGTGATGCAGGTTGATTTGGATTCACAACAGCTTATCAATAAAACCAATGTAAACCTGGGAGATATAACTATTGCACTGGCTGCGGGAAGTGCTGGAGTTTTAGCCTTTACCCGAGGTGTACCTGCAGCTATTGTAGGGGTAATGGTGGCAGTTGCATTGCTACCGCCGCTTGTGAACGTGGGATTGCTGCTTGGTTCAGGTCATATGAATTTGGCAATAGGTTCCATAATTCTTACGACGACAAACCTTATTTGCATTAACCTGGCGGGAATACTCACTTTTATAGTCCAGGGTATTCAGCCCCGCAGCTGGTGGGAGGTAGAAAAAGCAAAAAAGGCTACCCGAATTGCCATTGGAATTTGGGTAACGCTGTTGACAATTCTTGCGATAATCATTTGGTATTGGAACTTGTCTGTTAATCCTCTTTAAATAAATTTTCCTATTGCTTCAGATTGATGTAGTAGCCAGCCCTTTCACGATATTTGGGTAAGTAAGACTTTATGCTCTATGGTATCACCCTTGAAAATAATCATTCGTTTGCCAAGTGGTTCAAATAGGATGGTATCAGCTCCCGGACCAAACGCCAAAAAACAGGATGAGCCTGGAACGAGCAAAAAAATAAAAAAGCCCAATCCAATCTCAGATTAGGCTTTAAATGGAAAAATATAGTTACTCTGATTTATCTTCGGGCACGATCGATATTTTATCCAGTGAAAGACCGCTCATAATTGAATCATAATTGGTGACATCTTTGGGGATAATAACATCATTTTTATCGCTGGCCAGTTTAGAAAGCTGGTTGATATACTGCTCGGCCAGCCGCATCTGCATGGCTTCTTTACCTTTTTCCTGAGATAGCGCATCGGCTATTTCTTCGATAGAAATAGCTGTTGCCTCAGCAATAGATTCAATTTCTTGAGCTACCCCCTCAGCTTCGTTAATCTGTCGCTGCATTTCACCTTCCGAGATGTTGATGATTTCCTCTTTTTCTCCCTCGGCATCATTAATGGTGGATTGCATGATTCCTTCCGATTTGGCGATTGTGGCACGACGTTCTCGTTCTGCTGTCATTTGTCGCTCCATAGCATTCTGGATGGTTTTAGGCGTATAGATATTCTTTATTTCATACCGAAGCACGCGAATGCCCCACGCTTTTTCCATCTCGCTAAGTACCTGAACTACTTCTTTATTGATAATTGCTCGATCCTCAAAGGTATCATCCAAATCCATGGTACCAATAATTGAACGGGTAGTCGTTTGTGCCAATTGCACCGCGGCAAAGCGATAGTTTGTAACACCATAACTGGCATTCACTGGATCAATGACAGCTAAATAAATGACTCCATCAACTTCGACCTTTACGTTATCCTTGGTAAAGCATTCTTGAGGTTCCACCTCAATAGTTTCTTCGCGCAGATCCTGCTTGTATTTTACCTTATCGAAGAAGGGCACCAGGGCGTGAAACCCGGGTCCAAGGGTTTTATGATAGTTGCCAAGTCGTTCAACGATGTAGGCCCGTTGAGTAGGCACCAGCTGAATCGACTGGATGAATTTAAAAAGGATGTAGACACATAAAAGTCCAAGTACACCTTGACTGATGAGTTCTATCATTATTGTCCCCCTGTAGCAGTTTTAGATGAAGTGGGTTGCGTGCCCTCGCTTACTTTGCCAACGCCTTCAAAAAAGGTTTTTAAGTTAGCCGTTTCTGTAGGCAGAACGGACACATTAGAGCGCTCAATTACATGGCCTAATTGATCAATAAACTGTTCAATTAATTGTGTTTTTACGGCCAGATCTCCACCCGGTTTGGCAATAGCTGCTGATACACGTTTAATACCTTTGGAGGTGGCTTTGGCTATCAGTTCAATTTCTTTAGCCTTTCCTTTCGCTTCATTGATACGCTTTTGACGCTGAGCCTCAGAAAGCAATATTGCTTCCTTTCGCTCTCCCTGCGACTCGTTAATTTTGAAATCTCGTGTACCCGTTGAAGTCGTAATTTCGGCGCGCTTGTCTCGCTCTGCCTCCATCTGTTTTTCAAGCGTATGAATCAAGTTATCAGAAGGACGAATGTTGCGGATTTCATAGCGCAGCACCTTAATGCCCCATGGATCAGATGCTTTATCAATTTCGCGAACGATATTTTCGTTCATCTGCTCCCGTTCAGAAAAGGTGTCATCCAGCGTAATTTTACCAATTTCGCTTCGCATGGTTGTTTGCGCAAGGTTAATGGCTGCCAATTTATAGTTGCCAATGCCGTAGCTGGCTTTATAGGCATCCATAACTTTTACATAAACAAGTCCATCAACTTCTACTTCAATATTATCTTTGGTGATACAGGTTTGACTAGGCACATCAATGACCTGCTCACGCATTTCCTGGCGATAGGCGGCCCGATCTACAAAAGGAATTAAAAAATGCAGGCCGGGTGTAAGGGTCTTAATGTATTTTCCAAGTCGCTCCTGGATAACTTCTTCTCGCATCTCTACAATGATAAAGACTTTTGTAAAGATGAAGACTCCCAGAGCGATAATAATAAGTATGGTCGTCCACATGATGATAAAGTTCTAATTGTTAGGTTTATTATAAGCTATTCTTCAATTTCATCGAGAGGCTCAACAATCCAGGTAACATTGTCGCGGTAACGGATTTTGGCTTTTTCCCCCGCCGGAATTTTGCCTTCCAGCGTGCGGGCTTGCCAAG
>CAYNKF010000181.1:0-5384 GCA_964397705.1 uncultured Balneolaceae bacterium
TTCCACTGATGAAAGAGCGTGTCAGCAAAGTAGAAGACTTCGTTACAATGGGCCGATTCTTTTTTGAGGATCCCGAAGAGTACGAAGACAAAGCAGTTAAGAAATGGAAAGATAACAGTGCTGAGCTTCTGGAAGCTTATGTTAAAAAAGTCGAAGCTCTTAACGAAGATGAGTTCGAAGCCAAGACACTTAAAGACAAAATTAAGGAAGTAATTGAGGAATATGACGTGGGTTTTGGCCCAGTCATGATGCCTTTACGTGTGGCGGTATCAGGAATGGGCTACGGTCCTGATCTGACGCCAACGATCGAACTTCTGGGCAAAGAAACGACTATACGTCGCATAAAGGAAGCAATTGAAAAGCTGGGATAATTCACTCAAAAATTTATCTCACTTATTTTATTTCTATTTAGCCCTGGCAGGAACTTGAATCCTGTCAGGGTTTTTTATTTAATTATGAACAGTATCTCAAGCATCCTATTAAGGCGACAAATTTTTTCTGGCAAATTATCTCAGAGATTGTATTTTCATTGATCAAATATGCGCTTGGCACAGCTAAGTAAAAAATTAATCAAATAGTCAGTTCATGAAGCGTAAAACCCTATTTGTACTTGCCGGACTTTTCTCAGTTTTTCTGTTGATTAATTTTGGTTACGCTTCACCGGATGCTGCACAAGCTGCTGAAGAAGCCTCCAAGACAGGTATTGAGAACGGAAGTTGGTGGAGCATCTTACCGCCACTCGTAGCAATTGGCATTGCGCTTATTTTTCGCCAAGTTCTTTTCGCCTTGTTTCTGGGTATCTGGTGCGGTGCCTTTTTAGCAGGAGATCTATCATTTGGCGGTGTGTTTTCTAGCTTTTTTACAGCATTGGACGGATATATCGTACCCGCCACGGCCGATGAAAGTCACATGAGTATTATCATATTTACTATTCTTATTGGTGGTATGGTAGGCATTATCACTGATAACGGGGGAACGCGCGGTGTCATTGAGCGAATAACGTCTTTCGTCAAGACCAAGGTACATGGCCAATTGATGACTTCGTTGATGGGTTTTGTCGTTTTTTTTGATGATTATGCCAATACCATGGTGGTGGGGAATACCATGCGTCCGCTTACCGATAAACTGCGTATTTCGCGGGCAAAATTAGCGTACTTGGTAGATGCCACCGCAGCACCGGTAGCAACTGTTGCGTTGGTTAGTACCTGGATTGGGGCCATGGTTGGGTTTATTGCTGATGCTGAATCTAAGATGCCCAACTTTAATGAGTCGGCTTATGCCGTATTTCTTAGCTCCTTACCATATAATTTCTACGCTTTCTTTACCATCCTTTTTGTGATTTTGATAGCATGGTCAGGTCGTGACTTTGCTACTATGCTCACCTCACGTATCAATCTTTATAAGGCGAAGCACGATCCCAAGCTTGATACTTATAACTTGTGGAAAGAAAAAATTGAGGATGATGAGGAAACCAAAAAAGTCTCGCATTGGTCGAATGCTGCAATCCCAATTGTAACTCTGATATTTGGAACTATTGGGGGGCTTTTTGTTACAGGTACTGGGGACTCTATTCAGACTATTATTGAGACGGCAGATTCCTATAAGGCTTTACTTTGGGGTGGACTTCTTTCAGTAACTGTTGCTATTATTATGACTTTGTCCAGGAAGCTGCTTGAAATTGAGGATATGCTAGAAGGTATGCTGGAAGGGATGCATACCATGTTTGATGGACTTCTCATTTTGGTGCTGGCTTGGGCGCTCAGTGCCATTACCGTAGAGCTTGGAACGGCCGATTACCTGATGAGGGTGTTTGGAGAAACGCTAAATCCTTATTGGCTGCCGGCTATTGTGTTTATACTATCTGCACTTACGGCTTTTGCTACCGGCTCAAGCTGGGGTACCATGGGTATTTTAATGCCACTGGTAGTGCCGCTGGCCTGGGATATCGGTAATAATACAGGGTTGGAATATGCAATAACGGCCGAAATTATTTACGCCAGCGTTAGTTCGGTATTGGCTGGATCGGTTTGGGGCGATCACTGTTCCCCCATTTCGGACACCACCATTCTTAGTTCTATTGCCACCCAATGCGATCACGTAGAGCACGTTAATACTCAATTGCCATATGCCATGACTGTAGGATTAATTAGTGTGGTAAGTCTAATTGCAATTATGGTACTTGGTATTCCCGCTTGGATAATTTATCCGGCCGGAGTGGTGATTATCGTGGCCATTATTTTTCAGTTTGGTAAAGTCCCTAATCCCGAAGAATATACGCCTGAGGGCAAAGAGGCAGCCAGTACTACTTTGGATTGATTTTCTTGAGGTCGTAAGGGGACGATTTCAGATAGTGCGGTCTTGTGTAGGTAAAGCATAAGCCATCTTTAAATAGAAATTATATACTGGTTTTCTTCTTCAACTTCAATCGTCCCGGGTTTAAATCGTCGTTCGGCAAAAGTGGCTTTCCCATGGTGATCAATGAGTAAAACTGTAGAGCAGCGCGTTCCGTAACCGTCACTTTTAATGAAAATGGGGGACACTTTTTTCTCAATATCTTTGGGGATACCGGTATCAGGCAGTTCCTCATCCGGTGCTTCACGGTCGTCAGCTAATAGGTCAAACAGTAGTGCCGGGGTGAGAACATGATCCTGAATGATGTGATGTAATTTCTTTTTTGCTCGACGTACTTTTGGCCATGATGTTTCCAAAAGGTGATTGCTGAGGCCGTATAGTCCCGAATCTAAAAAAAGAATATCGTCTCGTTGATTGGAATAGTAGCCCAGCTGATCTACCGATCCCGCTAATAGGTTAAACCCCATGTATTGGTCTGCGTGTGGTTGTAATTCTGAAAAGTAAACTGGGGCATCGTCCTCGGTATGTAAAAAATCGAGCACTAGCTTTCCACGGCTGGGCGGATTCTCTTTCTCAATTTCAGGATCACGGTAATTGGTTATTGCTGAAAATTCTCCCTGTTTGTTAATCCCCATCCAGGTCCCGCCTGCTTTTAAATCTTTGCCGGCTAAGATGTTTGGATTGTCATCCCAAAATTGAGCTGCTCGGGAAGGTCGTTCATAATGTTCATCCCGGTTAGCGGCAAAAATTACCGGATATTGGGGATGTTGTTTATATGAGAATACAATCAGACACATTTTTAAACTGACTGAACTAGAAAGCAGAAATTTACGTAACAATTTGGCATATTCGTGCGTGAACACAAAAGAATTTTTTCACAGCAATAAACTGCATGTCGATTATTCATAAAAATACTGCGTTTGGAGTCGGGGACTTTGTTTTTGTTGCAGTAGGATTGTTGTGTGTATTTGGGTTTTTCTTGAGTTATCCATCACAGGAGCCGCGCAGTGTTATTAAAACAACATTAGCCGAAGATTCGGTCGCTGCAGCGTCGAATCAAGTTATGCGTGATTTGGGATATTCTGTGAATAATCGAAAAGCAACCGATATTAGTTTACAAAGCGATACCGAGCTGCTTGATAGCTTACAGCTTGATAAGGGGCGCCAAGAATTTATTCAGGCAGTATCAGACTCATTGCCGCCGGGACTGCACCCTTATTATTGGGATATTACTTTATTTGGTACCGGTAATAACTCTCAATCAGCAGAAGATGGCAATGATAATATTATCATCCGGCTTGATGAGCAAGGACGCTTAATTGAATTATTGAATCCTGAGAATAATCTGCCGGATCGACCCGTGCAGCGCAAAGCCTTAATCCATGCTTTTGAATCGAATGCCGACCTGGATCTATGGAAAACGTTACCTGATTCAGCATGGGACAAAGTCCTACGATTTGATTTTGATGAGGACTACAACAGTGATTCCAAATCCGATTCAGTAGATCTCACCGATACTGAGCGTTCACATACATTCAGGCGCAGTAATATCGAGGGATTGATGAATTACTATTTGCAAACCGGGGGTTGGGAATCTACAGCATTCGAATTTAAGGAAATTCAGATTGAAACAGTTCATTCCCAGGCCGTTGCAAATGTAACTGTTGATGCTGCAGCACCAATAATGGGACAAACCCTCCGAATAAATGCTCGTCTTCTTTCCAGCGGGGCATTGGTAAATCTTGACGCGACCTACAATCCGGATAGTACCGAACCAAATATGCCGGGATTGTTAGATATCAGCAGGAGATCGATGGTGCCCATTTTCGCACTTGCCCTGATAATCCTGTTTTACTTTCGTATTCGTTCTCGCGCAATCGACACCCGATCGGCATTAATTGCCGGTATTGTAACGGGGATCGTTGTGTCGGGGACCATCTTTTTAGATGAATGGGGAACAAACTCATTGGTTGGGGGAAATATGCAATCGATGGACCTGCTGGGGTTGGCACTTCAAATGGGATTTTCGGGTGCTTTTACATCGGTAGGGGTATTTGCACTATTTGCTGTCGGCGACTCTATTTTGCGTCAGTATTGGCCCCAGAAATTGTATAGTTATGATTATCTCCGGCAGGGAAAGTTTTTTAATAAGCCTATCGGGGAAATGATCCTGCGATCAATGGTACTGGCATTTATTTTATGTGGGATTTGGACGGTTGTCCTTTCTTTAGCTCCTAACTTCTTTTTCGAAATCGATCGCACTTTTCTTTCTCATGAAGCGGCTTGGGCGCCTATGTATCTTTTGCTAAACAGTTTCTGGTTTAGCTTACTATTTGCTTTATGCATCTTTGCTGTTGCAGCAACGCAATTATATGGTTCTCATAAGCGAAAGTGGCTTGCTTCCTTAACCATTGGTCTTGGTGTTATTTTAATTATACCCACATTCCAAAATGTTGGACCGGCTATTACGGAGATAGTGCTTTTTGGAATTTTAGGGGGCGTTTTTACGGTCATTTTTCTGAAGTGGGATATTTTGACTGTCTTTTTTACCCATTTTCTTTTTGTGTTATTACTTGAGTCTTCAAGCGGTTGGATTATAAGTGGTTCTCCGGATCTTTCTGCATTTATTTTATTACTAGTCTTCCTTTTTGGAAATGTTGTAGCAGCAGTTTTATTCATTGTCAAGGGGGAGAAAGAGCAGTCTCTTTCGGGCTATGTGCCGGATTATGTGGAAGAGCTGGCACAAGAACAGCGTATCAAGCAGGAGCTTAGAATTGCACGTGATGTACAACAGTCTTTCTTACCTGTAGAAACACCGCGTTTAAAAAATCTGGACTTAGCCGCAATCTGTAAGCCGGCATACGAGACGGGCGGTGATTATTATGATTTTATTCAACTTGATGACCATCGTATTGCAGTAACTATTGGAGATGTGAGTGGCAAGGGAATTCAGGCCGCATTTTATATGACATTTATCAAGGGAATACTTCACAGTCTTTGTCGTGAGTTTGATTCACCGGCCGAAATATTGA
>CAYNKF010000182.1:0-5374 GCA_964397705.1 uncultured Balneolaceae bacterium
ATTGATGACAGCGACTATGCTATGGAGTCATTCATCGCTACCAATATCAAGGTGGATGAAATCCTGATGGAAGATGATAAAGCGGTGGGTATTCGTACCGGAGAAGAAGAATTTCATGCTGATAGTGTTATCATCTCCGAAGGCGTTAATAATCTGCTCACACGCCAGGTTGGGCTGCAGGATGACTACGTACCCGCCGATCATATGTTAACTGGCATCAAAGAGGTTATACGCTATGACCAAAAAGTGCTTGAAGATCGCTTTCAACTGAATGGACTTAGCGGCATGTCGAATGAATTTGTCGGCTTTGCCACTGACGGCGTTGAAGGTGGAGGTTTTCTCTATACGAATCGCGATACTATTTCGCTCGGCTTGGTTGCAGGAATTAAAGACATGCGCGAGAAAGAGAAAAGTCCACATGACCTGTTAAATACGTTTAAAGCTCATCCTGTTATACAGGATACTATTAAGGGCGGGGAAGTCGTTGAATATTCGGCACATGTGGTTTCCTCCGGAGATAAACGAGCGATGCCCAAAGAAGTATATAAAGATGGCGTTTTGCTTTGCGGTGAAGCGGCAAACTTGCTGATGAACGCGGGTAAAGCTATTCAAGGTATGGATTATGCAATGCGATCGGGCATTCTGGGAGCAGAAACAATTGTGAAAGCCAAAGAACGCGGCGATTTTACGAGCAGCACGCTAAAAGAATACAAGCAGGCACTCAAGAAAAGCTATGTGATGAAGGATATTAACAGCTTCCAAGATGCCGTGCATATGCTGCATAATCCAACGATGTACCAGGATGTGCCGAACCTGATTTGTGACTTTGGACGCAAGTTCTTTACTATTGATAGCGAACCTACCAAGAAGTCACGTAAATTGATGAGCGAATCCATCAAGGAACACTCTTCGTATTGGGATCTAATGAAAATCGGATTTAAAGGAGCAAAATCGTTATAGGATTTGAAATATAATCATGTGTCATCCTGAATTTATTTCAGGATCTGAATATAAATATTTTATAGATTCTGAAACGAGTTCAGAATGACACGGTGTTTAAAATGTTAAGTTTTTATTTTTTGCATTATGAAATTAATGGATCTTACCGAGCGACTGGGACTGGTCAGCTATCGCAACCAGGCAAAATCAGATATTAAACCCCATATTGAGGTGGATACGGATATCTGTAATTCGACCTGTCCACACAAGTGTACCACTTATGTTTGTCCCGCCAATTGTTATACGATGGATGAAGATGGCCAAGTGCATTTTCAGGTTGAGGATTGCATCGAGTGCGGCACGTGTATGTATGCCTGTGATCAGGGCGCCGTTGACTGGAATTATCCCGATCCCGAGATCGGTCGCGGTGTTACTTGGAATTTTGGATAGGTTTCATTCCAGCACATAACACTACTAAGAAATTAATATTTTCATTTTATGATTCTCCACTTACCAATGGAGATCAATCTTATTTTAAATGGCCTGTCATAATAAATAATTACATTATTTTACCAGATATTGGCGCATTTACTCTAATTTTGACTTCTTTCTTGAAACGATTTATCAAAAATTTTCTATTTTAATAGAGAGAAAAATTCCAATCTATTTTAATTTTATCTTATGAGTACCGACGTATTACAGGGACCTACTGAGCTTAGCTTTGAACTTTCTGAAGAACAACAATTAATTCGTGACAGCATCAGAGATTTTGTTGAGCGGCACGTAAAGCCGGGTGTTAAAGAACGTGATGCCAGTAAAGAATTTCCGCATGACCTCGTCAAAAAATTAGCCGAACAGGGCTTTATGGGAATGGTTCATCCCGAAAAATATGGCGGAGGTGGCGTGGGACATGTCAGCTTTTGCCTGGCCATTGAAGAGATTGCCCGATGGGATGCGTCCCTTGCTTTAACAGTAGCTTCACATACGTCCCTTGGTTCCGGACATATTGCTTTGGCAGCAAACGAATCTCAAAAAGAAAAGTACCTAACCCCTCTTGCCAAAGGTGAAAAGCTAGGTGCCTGGTGCCTAACGGAACCCGGATCGGGAAGTGATGCTTCCGGGATGAAAACAACGGCCATCAAAAAAGGAGATAAATATATTCTGAACGGGACCAAGATTTTTATCACCCAAGGCTCGGTGGGAGATATTTACGTAGTTTTAGCTAAAACTGATCCCGATAAAGGGACGAAAGGAATCAGCGCTTTTATTGTTGAGGGGAACTGGGATGGCGTTGAATCAGGCAGCAAAATGGAAAAGCTTGGAATGAATTCCAGTGATACGACCGAAGTTATTTTTGAGGATGTAGAAGTACCGAAAGAAAATCTATTAGGGGAACTCGGTCGTGGCTTTGTTGATACCATGAAAGTGCTTGATGGCGGACGTATAGGTATTGGTGCGCTATCGGTTGGCATTGCCCGCGGTGCCCTCGAAGAATCTCTGAAATATTCCGGCGAACGTAAGCAGTTTGGATCTCAGATTGGCGACTTCCAGGCTATTGAAACAAAGATTGCCAATATGGCTACCGAGGTTGATGCGGCCCGTATGCTGGTCCACCGGGCGGCCTGGCTGAAAGATCAGGGTAAGCCATTTACCAAAGAAGTATCGATGGCCAAACTCTTTGCTTCCGAGTTGGCAGTTCGTGCAGCTGATGAGGCTATACAAATTCATGGCGGCTACGGTTATATCAAGGAATATCACGTAGAGCGCTTTATGCGTGATGCCAAACTGATGACCATTGGGGAAGGAACCTCCGAGGTACAACGCATGATTATCGGCCGGGAACTCAAAAAAGAGTTTTGGCAGTAACCTTGTTGAACGTCAGAAGGTTAAAAGTTTAATGTCTATAAGACCTCTTATACTTTTAGCCTCCAACCTGCAACTTTCAACCATATCACTTACCTTCGACTAAAAGGAAAATTTAACAGAAACCTACGATCCCATGTCCAGTAATAGCTTTAACATTGACGACCCCTTTCAGTTTGAATCCGAGCTCTCCGAAGATGATCGCATGATCATGGAGACCGCTCGTGATTATGCCCAGAGCAAGCTCGAGCCCCGTGCGTTAAAAGGTAATCAGGAAGAATATTTTGACAAAGATATTGCTACTGAAATGGGTGACCTGGGGTTACTGGGATCATACCTACCCCCTGAATACGGTGGTGTAAATGCCAGTCAAACAGCCTACGGACTTATTGCTCGCGAAGTGGAGCGCGTGGATTCCGGCTATCGATCATTTATGTCGGTACAGTCATCGCTGGTGATGCTCCCTATTTTTGAGTTTGGAACTGATGAACAGAAAGAACGTTTTCTGCCCAAATTGGCATCAGGTGAACTCATCGGCTGCTTCGGGCTCACCGAACCCGATCACGGTTCTGATCCCGGCTCAATGGCAACAACAGCAGTCAAAACCGATGGCGGATGGATTCTTAACGGAGCCAAAATGTGGATTACCAACTCTCCCATTGCGGATGTAGGCGTCGTTTGGGCTAAAGCAAAAGAAAATAAAGATGACGAAGGCGAAATTCGCGGATTTTTGGTAACCAAAGATATGGACGGTTACACCGCACCGTCGACGAAGCACAAAATGTCACTTCGCGCTTCCGAAACCGGAGAAATGGTTTTTGAGGATGTGTTTGTACCGGATGAAAATGTTTTCCCGGATATTACCGGACTCAAAGGACCTTTTACCTGCCTGAATTCAGCTCGCTATGGTATTGCCTGGGGTACCGTGGGGGCCGCGGAATTCTGCTATCAAAAAGCACGGGAATATGTACTCGATCGAAAGCAGTTTGGCTATCCTATCGGTGCCAATCAGCTTCCACAAACCAAGCTAGCCAACATGCTTACCGATATCACCCAAATGCAATTGCTGGCATGGCGACTGGGCAAGCTTAAAGATGAGGGACGTTCTCATCACTCGATGGTATCAATGGCGAAGCGCAACAATTGCGGAACAGCATTGGAAATAGCTCGAATATCACGAGATATGCACGGTGCCAATGGTATTACCGGTGAATATCGCGTAATTCATCATGTAATGAACCTCGAATCAGTTAATACCTACGAAGGCACCTACGATATTCACGGGTTAATCTTGGGACGCGAGATTACTGATATTCAGGCCTTTGTTCCACGCGGTAATGATATGCCTTAGAGATACTCAGTTTATTCCATGCTTTATCTAACCTTGGCAGGATTCCTACCCTGTCAGGGTTTGTATTTTAATACAAAGTGATATTAAAACCGAAGGCCAATATTAAAAACATTACCGCTAAGGCAATACGATAATAACCGAAGTGGCGGAATCCGTAGGAATCCACGATTTTGAGAAATCCTTTAACGGCAATCCAAGCAAAGATAAAGGCAAAGACACTCCCCAGCCCCAGCAGTATAAACTGTTCCATCGAAATGCCCGAAGCTGTTTTAAACAGATCATAACCCGTTGCTGCGGCCATGGTGGGTATTGCCAAGAGAAAAGAAAACTCCGTGGCCTGACGCTCATTATAACCAATTGCAGCTCCACCGATAATGGTAGCTGCCGCACGTGACGTACCGGGAATTAACGCAAAACATTGGGCAATGCCGATCATCAAAGCACTCTTGGTGGAAATGTCTTCAAGTTCTGCATATTGGGTTTCTCGATTTCGGGTCCACTTATCAAGCAAGATGAGAACGATCCCACCCAGAATCAGCATCACACTTACCACAATAGTGTTAAACAATACTGCTTTAATGGCATCGTAAAATAACAATCCCACCACCGAAACAGGGATAAAGGCCCAGAAGAGTTTGTAATACAACTGCAGCCCGGCAAATAGTTTATCGCGGTACATCACAACAATAGCCAGCACCGCAGATAACTGTATAGAGATCTCGAATGTTTTGAGAAATTCGGTGTTTTCCATTCCCATGAGGTGAGAGGCCAATATCATATGTCCCGTTGAAGAAATCGGCAAAAACTCGGTAATCCCCTCAATGATACTGAGAATGATGACTTCAATAATACTCATGCTTCCAATTTTTGGATGGGAAAGAGGTTTTCAGTTTGAATCACAATACAACCGATATTACATACCAGGCCATGCCGACCATGGAATGCGAAGCAGGATTAGGAATAATCCCAGCCCATAAAAGATGAGAATCTTTTTATAACGAGCGGCATCATCATCTCCACTTTTGGCCTTGGAGTAGCCAATGGTAATCAACACAATACCAATAATCATTGTCAGTGGGTGCTCGAGTAAATACAGGCGCGACATGGCATCCCCCATTGCTTCGCCGGAAAATATTACATTTGGTGAGAGAAAATAGAGTACAAAACCAATAAGCAATTGGATATGAGAGGCAATAAGCCCTACCAACGAAAATTTCCGCG
>CAYNKF010000183.1:0-5324 GCA_964397705.1 uncultured Balneolaceae bacterium
AAGACTCCTCCCGATACAAAAACTTACGGATTACTTTGGTGGCGAATCCCCAAAAATACAGACTTTGTCATCAGTGAAAAACAAATTGCAAATATGAGAGAAGCCGGTGTTCCAACAGCATTCATAAGCAAAATGGACTCCATAAAAGGAGATTACGACAGCCAAGGTAGTGTAGTAGACGCCATTATGGGTCAATTTGGTAACAGGAAACAACTGGCACGGTTCCGGAAGGCTACTTTGGGACAAGGTGTTGCCCCTTTTGCCAAATCAATAAGTGGACCCATTATTGGCTACAAAGCATCAGGGGATGGCGGTCAATATTTAGTGATTTATCCTGAAGAAAACGTAGTTGCCGTTCGGATGGTACAAAAGGATGATAGCTATAATCAAAAAACTGATTTCTTCGGAAACTTTCCCGAGATGATCTACGAGTTATCTCATGAAAACTAATTCAGCTATTTAGCGTCAGACATTAAAGCGGAAAAGCATTACGTCGCCATCCTGAACGATGTAATCTTTTCCCTCCTGACGCATTTCACCGGCATTTTTAACAGCCTTTTCTGAACCGAGCTCTTTATAGGTCTCGTAGCTAACTGTTTCAGCACGGATAAAACCACGCTCAAAATCGCTATGAATTACGCCAGCTGCTTCGGGTGCTTTAGCCCCTTTTCGCACGGTCCATGCTCTTGTTTCTTTTGGACCCGTAGTGAAATAGGTAATTAGTCCCAGTTCTTTATAAGCCGCTCGAATTAAACGCTCCAATCCGGCACTCTCTACCCCGAGTTCTTCCAAAAACATCTGCCGTTCATCATCATCAAGTTCAGCTATTTCTTCCTCAATTTTAGCACAAAACGTTACGACTTCATCATCAAAACGTGCGGCAATCTCTTTGACCGTATCGACCCATTCGTTACCGTCATCAAGATCTTCCTCCGAAACATTGCAAGCATAAAGCACCGGCTTGTCAGAAAGCAGAAAAAGCTCTTGGTATGCCTTACGATCTTCTTCGTCAGCATCGAAAGCACGAGCAGCATTCCCCAGTTCGAGATGCTCCTTTAGTCGTTCTACAATTTCCAGTTTCTGAAGGGTCTCTTTTTCGCCACTTTTAGCTTCTTTTTTAAGCTTCTCATGACGTTTTTCAACGGTTTCAAGATCTTTCAGGATAAGTTCATCTTCAATAATATGAATGTCACGTTTGGGATTTACATCCCCTTCTACATGTACCACGTTTTCATCATCAAAACAGCGAACTACATGCACGATCAAATCCACTTCGCGTATATGTGATAGGAAAGCATTTCCTTTCCCCTTGCCTTCGGATGCACCCTTGACGAGACCGGCAATGTCAACAAATTCAACGCTAGTTGGTATCTTTTCTTCTGATCCCACAATGTTATACAAGGTTTCAAGCCGTTCATCAGGAACAGGTACCACGCCAATATTAGGATCAATTGTACAAAAAGGGAAATTCGCCGCATCGGCACCGGCATCACTCAACGCATTAAATAAAGTGGACTTTCCTACATTAGGAAGTCCTACAATTCCACATCGTAAACTCATGTATTACAAGCTATTATAAATATTAATCAATTAGTTATATAAAAATCAGTCAATTGCTGTTTGTTGCAAAAATTCTTCTTCGGGCAATTTCACAGCTGTTAGATTTCCGTATCCCACTCGATCATAAACGCACCCGGTATCTATTCCAATCATGTTCTCTTTTTGAATAGGTTTGGGTCGGGGCGTATGTCCAAATACCACCGTCTTTTCCCATGGGGTTTCAAATGCATTCAGATGTGAGCGTTCCCATAAAAATTCGCGTACCTCATTTTCATCTTTTATACTATCAGCAATCGTCCTTGCGGGAGAAAGTCCGGCATGGACAAAAAAGTAATTTTTTGTATCGTAATACAAGCGAGTATTTTCATAAAATTCCATGTGACTGTCGGGTAATTTCATTTCTATCCCTTCGCCCTCATACGATTCTATAGTAGCCCGACCTCCATTCATAAACCACAAATCCTTTTTATTGTGACGAAAAGCGTCTAAGAGCATTTGCTCATGATTGCCTCTTAAAAAAACACAGTCCACCTTTTCTTTAAAATCCAACAGGTGATCTACAACTTGTTTTGAGCCCGGTCCTCGATCGATATAATCCCCCACAAAAACGAACTGCCGGTCGTAATAAGGCTCCAGCTTTTTTAACAGAGCTTTCATGGAATGAAAACAACCATGGATATCACCAATCGCTATATATTTCTGATTACTCACGATAGTATATCCTTAGGATTTAAAGGAAGTTTCAATAAGTCCACGGCCCTTTTTGTTGATACGGCCATCACTATTGAGTTGTTGAAGAGCAGAATCTAAAATGCCGTTAATAAAATTGCCGGACTTCTTTGTCGAATACTTCTTGGAAATCTCAATAGCCTCATTAATCGATACCTTAGTGGGAATCTGTTCATAATACAGAAACTCAGCAATAGCTATCCGCAGCAATAAACGATCGATGGCATTAAGCCGCCCTAATCGCCAGTTATTTAAGTGATCCTGGATGACTTCGTCTACCTCATCCTGGTTATTTACAATTTTCAGAAACAGCCGTTCGGCAAACTTGAAGGTCTCAGTATCGTTGGACAGCCTTGGTTTTATCACCAATTTAATGATATCCTCCCACTTACCTTTTCCTATCTCATTAGAATAAAGGGCCTGTAAAACTACTTCTCGTGCTTCTCTACGTTGAGCCATTGCTATCTGATACCGTTTTGTCCGTAAAAATGAAAAAGCCTGTCATACCCTATTGGGCAACAGGCTTTAGCTGTATGTGGGTGCTACTGGATTCGAACCAGTGACCTCTACCGTGTCGGGGTAGCGCTCTAAACCAACTGAGCTAAGCACCCAAAATTAATGGGCATTACATCAATTCGAGAGCGCTAAATATACACATCTTTTACCATTCATCACAACATTTATATCACTTGAAAAGTACAATCCTATTTATAAAGTTCTCTAAAATTTTTAACCAAAATTAAAATGGGTATGATCTCGTCAAGAATAAATTATTATAACAGTCTATACTTAAGTCAAAAAGTATTATCAGCAAGTTTTTTATTATTATTTCTATTAATTAGTACTATTCCTTCATCTGCTCAACAACTAATTAGTCCAGAAAAGTTTGATAGCTTTTTACCTGAAATCATTGGGGATTCATGGAATAAATCATCATTTAATGACTTTTCTTCCCAAAATGAGAATTTGGGAGCCGCAACCTACATTGGACCTGATAACGCCATAATACAAATTGGCATTCGGCATTATTCGGCAGATAAGTGGACAAAAGAAAAAGCTAAAGCGAAGAATGACAGCAAAACTAAAAAGGTTGAGGAATATACTCTCCACCTTGGAAAAACAATGGGTCAGCGGGAAGTCCTGCTATTTTTAGATAACAATTTTTCAATTCGAATTACCGGACAAGAAAATAAGGTTGATCAGCAGCTATCTACCCTTATTAATGCAGTTTCTCCTAATAAAATTATTGCCCTTGCTTCTCCAGAAAAGAGAACGACTTCCTATTCTGAAGATAAAACCCATTCCAGATCTCTTAACAATGTTTTACCGGATAATCTGGCAGGAATGAAGCATGGCAGAATTATGAAGCAGTCATCCGGATCCGTAGTCTCAACAACTTATGGCAATGATGATCTCCCCTATTCAGTCAATATTCAGTTAGCCAAAGGTGAACTGGCTCGCAATTATATTAATAAATTGGAGAAAAATTCTTCTGCCCCAAATACAGATCTTCAACAAGTTGAGCACAACAATTCAACGCTATTTTATCGTGTAGAAGAATCATCAGTGTCATATATGTCTTATTATAATGATCATCTTATTGTAATAGGTGCAGATGCCCCAGCTCAAACTTCTTTTGATTTACAAAAAACTAGATCACATCTTTTAAATGCATATGATGAATTAACATCAGAATTAAAATAAGCACAGTCAGGCATTCTTTATGAAGTGTGAAGAGACTTTCATTGTATTACTTTTATTGGGTTTTGTCATTTCCGCGTGCCAAACAGAGGATTCATATCAGATGAGCAAGTCACAACAACGAGAGATGCGGTCGACCTTTAAATCAATGCAGAAATCACATAGAACGATGCTTGCAAAATTCGAAAAAGATTCTGCCTCGATGTCAGAAGAAATGAAAATACTCTACTCAGAAATGCGGAAAATGCATCAACAAATGTCTGAGAATCACAGCCACATGATGTCAGGCCATGAGAAAAAAGGGATGGGTATGCAGCAGGATAACAAGAAAATGCGAAAGCGCCGTCAGATGCGTAGGCAGATGCAAAATAAAATGAGTCGGGAATGGTACAGTCAAATGCAGAGTATGCATAACCAAATGGCCCGCCAACATGAGCAGATGAATCATCCGAAAAGGGCGCGGCAACATCGGCAAATGGGCGCAGGATACGGTAAGATGAAGAAGATGGTTCCCAATAACTATGATTCTCCGAAGGAGCCTGTCAATGAAAATGCAGACCCTGCACTCTTGAATGGGGCTAATCTCTATACTCAAAACTGTGCCTCTTGTCATGGCAGTAACGCACTCGGAACAGGTAATGCCTTTCCTCCGCTTCTTAACTCGAAATGGATAACCGGTGAAAAATCAGTTCCTATTCGAACAGTTAGGGATGGATTGAGCGGCGAGATTCAAGTCAATGGTAAAACTTACAATGGAACAATGCCCTCTTTTAAAGCCCGACTCAGTATGGCAGAAATAGCGGCTATAATTAATTATCTGCGAGATAGCAGTGATGGTGATCATTCTCACATCACCCAAGAAGAAGTGATCCAAATATCTGAAACCTATCAAAATCGCAATGAGTACTGGCAACCGAATGAACTAATAGGTGAATAGTTAAATATTTCTTTCATTGACCCATTCGAAAAAAGTGGAATGCCGTCCCTTCACATTGTGACTCTCGTTAGGGATACACAGGAGCAGGTTATACTACTGTGTTTTGTAGGTTATGAGAAAAAACTCATTGAATTACTTTTCGTTACTTTGTTGGATAAATGATTTATTCCATCCACCACCCAGAGCACGATAAAGGTTTACGCCTGCGGTCAATTGCTGTAATTTATTGTTAATATCAGATAATTGAGCTGATAAATAATTCTGCTGGGCAGTTAATACCTCGGTGTAATTTGCTTCGCCGTATTGCAATAACTCCCGAGAGTACTCAACAGCATTTTCCAGAGCCTCCAGCTGTTTTCTGGTCAGCTCTCTTTTCTCTTCTGCATTATTATATGAG
>CAYNKF010000184.1:0-5309 GCA_964397705.1 uncultured Balneolaceae bacterium
CTCTCGAGCCTCACATATGATTTTCGATGCGCCGGCATCGAGCTCTTGTTCTATCATTTTAACCCACTTATATGGTGGTATGATATCGTTGGGGTTTTTACTGCCTATTTCCGACAAAATGGTGAAATGCTTACTCATCTTCTGAATAATCTCCACCTTTCGCTTATCGGAAAGCCATATTGTGCCATTCGACACCTCGGCATGCTCGATATTGAATCGATCAAGTAACTCCATATATGCATCAAGCTGATCCCGAAGTACGTAAGCTTCAAAAAGGGTTCCTCCAAAATAAACCGGGATATCTGCATTGGAATATACAGCCAGCTTTTCTTCAAGATTCTGTGTGACATAACTGGTTCCCCAGCCAAGCTTCACAATATCTATGTAATTGGAACAAGATTTGCAAAAATCTTCAACTTGTCGAACACTTAGACCCTTGTCTAAAACAAGCGTCATTCCTTTATCTCGGGGTTTCTCGGTACGCTTTGGGAGGTGATTGAGCTTAAAAGCCATTGGAAATTATAAATTTGACAAATTAAACGGACAAATATACTAAAATGGAGCCTGTTAATAAAATCTTTTAACAGCTTTATTCTTACGGACCTCCCTATATCGGCTACGTTATATGAGTAAAAATGAAAGTGTTACACAAGTTCACTCTCAGGTTTTAACACCAATGCCGAATAAGGTTCCATCCAAACATGCTGTTCTTCTCCTAACCCATAATGGCCACCCTTATTAGTACCTCCGTAGTATTCAGACTCGCTATTGAAAACTATGCGATATTGCTCTCCTTCAAAAGGTCCGACCGAATAATCAGATACATGTCGATCAGAAAAATTCAAGATAAACAACAGGTGATTAGCCGGATTCTCAGCCTTTCTTAAAAATGAGAATACTGAGGGTTGTTCTTTACCCAAGGCTATCCATTCAAAACCATTGGGATCTTTGTCCATCTGGTAAAGCGATTCTTCTTGTGAATACAGGCGGTTTAAATCATCGACCAATTTTTTAATTCCCTGGTGCCGTTTATAGTCCAATAAATGCCAGTGCAATGCTCGATCCTCGGCCCACTCACTTGTCTCTGCAAATTCGCCTCCCATAAACATTAACTTTTTCCCGGGGTGACCAAAATAGTATGTGAACAATAAGCGAAGATTGGAAAACTGTTCACTTTCATTACCTGTACTTTTCCAAACAAGGGGTTTTTTAAGATGTACTACCTCATCATGTGAAAATGGAAGAATAAAATTTTCCGAATAGTTATACATCATCGGAAAGGTGATCTTATTGGGATCGTTCTCACGTTCTTCCGGACTCTTCCGAATATACTCTAGTGTATCATTCATCCACCCCATATTCCACTTGTAATCAAAGCCAAGCCCATCATTATGTACAGGTGTTGTGACTCCGGGCCAAGAGGTAGATTCCTCAGCAAATGTTAATATTCCTGGAAACTCCCGATGAATCATGGTATTAAAATCCTTCAAAAACCGAATAGCCTCCAAATGCTCATTACCTCCGTGCTTATTGGGCGTCCATTCACCAGGCCCTTTAGAATAATCCAGGTACAACATCGAAGCTACTGCATCTACACGCAAGCCATCGATATGGAATTTATTGCACCAATAGTGTGCATTTGATAATAAGAAGTTTCGCACCCCTTCCTTACCATAATCGAAAATGTACGTACCCCAGTCTTTTTGCTCTCTTTTCTTTGGATCTTCATATTCATACAAGGGAGTGCTGTCAAACATTTGCAACCCTTGCTCATCCTTTGGAAAATGTCCGGGTACCCAGTCCATTATCACCCCGATCCCGTTTTTATGACATTCATTTACGAAGTACATAAAATCTTTGGGATCTCCCAGGCGACTTGTCGGAGCAAAATAGCCCGTAATTTGATATCCCCATGATGGATCATAGGGATGTTCGGCGATAGGCATTAACTCAATATGCGTAAACCCGGAATCCTTTACGTAGGGAATCAGATCGTGCGCCAGCTCCCGATAGCTCAAGTATTCATCATTATTTTCTCCCTTTCTTTTCCATGATGCCAAATGTACTTCATATATAGAGATGGGTTGCTGAAATGATTGGTGCTGTTCTCGTTGTTCAATCCACTCCCCATCATCCCATTCATAATCTGACAGATTGTAGACCAGTGAAGCCGTTTTAGGACGTACCTCCATGGCATAAGCATAAGGATCTGATTTTAGAAAGGGGGGAGCGTCTTCAGCTGTTTTCAATTCGTACTTATACAGAGCCCAATGTTCAATATCGGGAATAAAGGCCGTCCAAATACCTGTATTTTCATCCTTTTCCATGGGATTTTTTCTGCCATCCCAGTTATTAAACTCACCAACCACACTCACACTATAGGCATTTGGCGCCCAGACAGCGAAATACACTCCCTCATCAGTATACTGAGACCCCATAAAGTTATAAGCCCCATATTGGTGACCCTCTTGCCAAGACTGCTTTTCTTTATCTGTTAAAATAGTATCCAAAATGTTGAATTTAGGGCATTTTAAATTTCAAGTGATATAGTTAATGCAAAATAGTCCAAATAACAACACCGGTAATTTTTTCTTGCATAATCTGTAATGACGAGGATTGTTTAAAATCGATTAACTTTTATGGACCTGCTTCCCAACCTGATTAGATTTCCTGTGGATTGTTTTGCCTGATCAGCATTGCTACTTGTATTTCTTTCTTAACAAGAAAATGGAAAGACTATTCTTGGGAAATTCATAATACCCCAACTTAGCAACAAATAAATAAAGGTTATAGCCTGGGGTTCAAAACGAATTCAAATTACTTCTATTCTTACTCTACTTGTCGTTTCCACTTGTTGTATCTATCTCGTTGGGTCGTGACCTTCTTGAGGTAATTTCTGGCTTCAGCATATTCCAAGTTTTGCCGCAAGTGTTTATAGTTTTCTTCCGGGGACATACTGTTAATTTTTGAAAACGCTTTTGACAAATTAGTGTCCCCTGTATAAGCTACAGCTACATTACAAGCACCCGTGCTGTAGGCACGAATAATCAAATACTCCCGGGTTAAATCATCTTCAGCACGATCAAAATAATTAGAGTCCATGATATCCATAAAAGTCGTCCCCATCTGAATATTATTATCCGGTTGGAATAAAAATTCTTTGGTAGGAATACCATCTTCATTAAAAATTCTTCGATAGGCATCGCGCCCTCCCGTTGTTGGTACCAGCTGCATCAATCCATACGCATTGGCATATGAAGCGGCAGTAGGATTGAAATGAGACTCGACATGAATTATTGCGAATACAAGAGCCGGATCAATATCATGTTTACTTGAGAACTTGTAAATAAAGTCCTCAACCTTTTCTGCTCTTTTTTGCATATGGTCATCTGAAAGCTGAAAATCTACATATACGACATAACGAGTCTTACCATCGCCTCCCTTCACCTCTTTTGTTTTGGTGCTTTTCGCAGCAACTTCTTTGGCGTATTCATCCACGGGCTGATCTTCAGTTTTATTTAGCTGACCTTCTAAAACCGGTTCATCGGTAATCTCACTGTTAGGCACATTTTCTGTTTCAAAGCCCTCTCTGGTTCCTTTAAATCTTAAGGCCTCAGAAACCTTTTGAGGCATTTTCTCCTTAATCCTTTGCGCTTCTTCTTTATTCTCGGCAATCACCTCAATCTGACCGCTTCCTTTTTCAAAATCTGTTGATATACGCAGGGTTCCGTTTTCTTTATATTCCACCCATTCTTTTTTTGAACGTTCTTTGAAGTCTCCCCATTTTTTGAGCATCTCTTCTTTAAATGCTTTGTACTCCTTTTCAAATGCCTCTCTATATTTTTCGTAGTCCTCTTCAGAGCTTGCTACACCATTCTCTATATTTTCTAAATACTTTTTATACCCTTCTTGATACTGCTCTTTATAATCTTCGAAGTTATCCTGTGCCCAAACATTTGAAATACCAACACAAAATACTGTTAATAACAATCCGGCAAGATACTTTCCTAAACAGCACTCCAATTTTTGCCTAAACATATTAATATCCTCTCCCTAACATTGAAATTAGCACAACCAGCACAACGGGTAGTAGTATAGAATTTTTATCATCCCTTTTTAATAAAAATATCCCGACCCGAAACAAACGGGTCGAGACATTTAAATTTTATCAGATATTTTCCCTAAAGTTATTGCTCGGATGGCATACTGCCATTTTTCATTTCTTCAATTGACTTCATCATTTCTTCAAAACCTTTTGATGCCTTGAACTTTGTGTAAAGCTCTTCATCTTTGGAAAGTGTATTTTCAAGTGCATCATTCAGGGCATTTGCTGCTTCACCAACAGGCAACCGCACCAGCATAAGTACTTCATGTCTGGTATTATTATCTTGCTGATAAAATTTACTTCTATCAACATCTACACCGCGCAATGTTTGTTGTCCCACTGATTTAGATACATCAGTAAATACTTCACTGTAATTACTGTTTGCTCCTGATGTCGTCTCTTCAGCGAAATTTTTCTGCATAGCACTTATTTCAGCCTCGAGCTTAAGCGTAAGTGCTGCTCTTCCATTTTGAAGCGCCTGCTTTCTGGCCATGCTTCTGCGAGATGATGTCCCCTCTCCAATAGCATAAATATATTCACTGTCGCTACTGGGTGGATTGGTGTACCAGCTTGGCAAATCGCTTCCTGCATTATCTGTTGCTGGTTCCGAGCTGCTGCAA
The DNA here is from genome assembly GCA_964397705.1 of uncultured Balneolaceae bacterium. Lineage (GTDB taxonomy): Bacteria > Bacteroidota > Rhodothermia > Balneolales > Balneolaceae > Fodinibius. The sequence goes on from CAYNKF010000184.1 coordinate 4,726, forward strand.
CCCATAACTAAAAATCCAGCTACTAAAAACGTGAGTAGTATACGTATTTTCATAATAATCCCTGTTTATATTATTGAATGATGTAATTAAAATAGTTCACGTTGATGAACTTTTGTTATAAACCCTTTCCATTTTATTGGAATGATAGTTTAAAAAAATTTATCAGCAAATCACATTTATTTGGAAATAGCTTAAAGATCCTTGTTTACTTTACCGACAATAACTCATTATTTATAAATTCTGAAAACTCTGAAGACAACTTTTCCTGTACGGCTTGAATTGCTCTCTGACGTGCATACTTTTCATTCATGCTTCCTTCTCGCCCCTCTGTCATATAAGTACTAAACCATTGTCCATTTTCTTTGTTTTGTGCCTCAATTTGTAATGCCCACTGGATAAATTCATATTTTGGACGATTCAGATCAACCGGGTCCATCATAAGATTGATAGTCATTTCAATTACCGGTTCCTCTGCATCATTAGCTACCTCAAATCCCTCATTTTGCAACTTTCTTGTGATATCAGAATGTATTTCCCTCGAAACATCTCCATCTTTTAACAATTTTACAGTACAGTCTTTTTTT
>CAYNKF010000185.1:0-5296 GCA_964397705.1 uncultured Balneolaceae bacterium
GCAGATAGCCATTGGCGGTACTATTTTGACCATTTCATTGATTTTATTCCTTTGGGTAGTTGTCGCCTCATGGTTGGCAGGTGAAAAGTCGGACAAGCCTGTCGACGATCATATTCCAAAGCCTCTATCAGGTGTTGAGCATACACCAGCTATATTGGATAACATGAAACTTTGGTTTACGCTGGCACTTGTGCTGGTTATCCTGGCATATTCATTCCCGCTTTGGGAGATGGTGGCCGACGGAATATTTGAGCCTGGTGCACTACCAAGACCTTCTTGATAATCCTAAAACTTGTTAGATGATATAAAAGGTCCTTGTCTGTTATTATTTTAAACAGACAAGGGCTTTTTTTATAAAGTATTATTGCTGATCAAGAATATTTGATTGAAACGTTATGTCTGAAGAAACATCGAAAAATTCTACTAAACGGTTGGTAAAAATTTTGGTGATCGTGGGAATTGGCATTCCTATATTAGTAGAGTTGATGACCCTTTTTAATCTGATTAATGTCCAAATTTTTGAGGATAATAAGGATACCAATGGTAAAGACTTTAACGTGGAAGATGTACGAGGCTTTGGTGAGGGAGACACTCTTTTTGCCGACAGGGAAACAGCTGTTTTTATTGAACAACTCCGTGTTAAAGTAAGTGCGCAGGAGTGGCGGTTTGCATTAGGTATGACTTCACTAGACAGCGTTAGTCAGAATAAATTGCAAATCGGTGTTGACAGCCTCAAACTAAAAAGCAATAAAATGCTGTTAGGCAATGAAAGTAGCAGTTGGGAAGTAAAGGAATCAACACCGGCTAAAGTATATGGTGAATGGGTTTTACCTAATGGCGATATTCCCACCAAGCTTTTTATAAGTATGAATCAACAAATAGTGGAGGATTCAGTCAATAAAGTTACACAAGAGATACTTTTAGATAAGATTCCTGTTCGTTATAATCAGAAATAGCAATATGCTACTTATGCATCAGTTGCATATCTCTTGAAGAATTTCCTACTACCAGCAGGCTGCTCGTTGCCATAGCAACAGCTGCAAATAGTGGGTTTATTATTCCCGCAATGGCCAGCGGAATCGTAATGATATTATATAAAAATGCCCATCCCAGATTCTGACGGATTCTATTCTTGGTTAATTTGATTGCATTAAAGGCAGCTGGTATTAAACTCAATCGTTCACGAGGAATAACAACATGAGCTGAATCAGCAGCAATAGCTGTTAAATTGCCAAAAGCAATACCCAAATCGGCTCGAGCAAGAGCCGGGGCATCATTACTGCCGTCCCCGATCATTGCAATTCGGCCAAATTTTCGCAGCTCCTCAATGATATTAGATTTAGAGTCAGGGCGTGTTTCTGTAAACAGAAAATCAGGATTCAGCTTACTGCGTATCGCTTCTCCGGCTTGTTTACTGTCGCCAGTAATAATTGCAACTTTTTTGCCGGCTTCTTGCAACCTTTTTACGATATTTGGGGCCTCTGACCGAATTTGATCTCCAACAACTAATATGCTTTCTACTTGTCCATTCCATCCTACGGCTACAGGTATATTTCCTTCATTTCTACTTGAGTTAATTTTTTTCCACTGGATTTCAGTTATTTGTAGTTGCTCACTAACCCATTCCGGCTGACCTACAAATATCTGCTTCCCATCTATCTGTCCCGAAATGCCTGTAGAATAAGAGGTAAAATTATCTATGCCATTTTTGTTTTGTGCATAAGCGGCAATAGGTTCGCCAATGGGATGAGAAGCATATTGCTCCAAGTGGGCTGCATAGCTTAGTGCGTGTTGATTCTTTCCTTGATCAAGGAGTTGCATGGTACCTGTTGTTAAAGTACCGGTTTTATCAAAAGCAACAGTAGAAGTATCCATTTGTTCTTCAAAAACAGCCGCAGTTTTGAAAATAATATCGTGTTCCAACCCGCTTCGAATACCCGAGGCAATGGCAAGGGGAGTTGCAAGTCCTAATGCACAGGGACAAGAGACAATAAGGACAGCCAGGGATGAAAGCATTGATTCTGTGGCAGTGGCACCACTTGCCATGTGATAGCCAAAAGTAATAATTCCAAGAATAATTACAGCAGGAACGAACCATGCAGCTATACGATCAGCTAACCGCTGTTGACCAGGTTGGGAAGACTGAATATTCCACATCATTTGCATCAGATTGTCGATGGTACTTTCAACATTATCCCCAATTTCAATCGTCAAAGCATTTTGTGTGAGAATAGTACCGCTGAGAACAGTATCTCCCACATTTTTTGAAACTGGAATTGACTCTCCCGTCATCAGGGCTTCATTGACAACTCCGGATCCATTAACAATAGTACCGTCAATGGGGACGTGTTCACCGGCTTTAACTAAAATGCGATCTCCCGGCTTGAGGTCTTCAACGGCCCTTTGCTCGGCGTCACCATTTTGGATTACCCGTGCTTGCTGTATACGTTTTTCAGTAAGTTTTTCAAGCAGATCTTGTTTGCCTGCCTTGATCTTTGTCTCGTAATAATTTCCGATTGATACGACCAGAACTATGGCCATGGTAACATCAAAATAGACTTCAGATGATCCGGTAAATAAAGCTCCAACACTATATAAATAGGCGCTGATTGCCGCAATTGAAATGAGGAGATCCATATTCGGTTTAAGTACAGAGAGTGATACCCACGCCCCTCGTAAAATAGGATAGCCCGTGTAGCCCAAAACAAAGGTAGTCATTACAAAAATATTTGAAACAAAAAACAACTTTTCAGAATCTGTAAGTGGAACAATACCACCCCCGCCTAAATAAGTGGGATACAGAAAAAGCACATAAAGCAATAGTCCAATGATTCCAAAAAATCCCCCGATAATAATTCGGGCCACTTCATTGAGCTGGTCCTCTTTATCTGATGAATCTACAGGTTTTACCTTATAGCCTAACCTGCTCAATTTATCCGGAAGGTGTTCAGGGCTGACTGTCTTCGGATTGTAGTAAACCTTTATCATTTCTGAAGCATAACTGGCTTCGCTTTGATAGATGCCATCTTGTCGATCTGCCATTGTTTCTACAAACGATTCGCAGGTTGAGCAGTGCATGCCATTTACTCTAAAAAAAGCCTCTTCGTATTCTTCAGGCAAGGTATCTTGTTCCTGCTCGTTTCGTCGTTTTTGGATAGTTTGCCTGCGAAGCTCCTCAGCTTGTTCTCCCTCCATATCTTGAAGGAGCTTATATACATGCAGGCATCCCGAACAGCAAAAAACGCCATCTACGTCGGAATCTGTAATGGGTGGATCCGGGGTTTCAAGTTCGCAAAGCGTACAGTGTTCTGCCTTCATTAAAAGCGAAAAAGATTAATTTACATTATTCACAAATTCTCTGTAAAGGTCGAGAAATTCATTGAGCATCATGGCCGTGGCACCCCAAAGAGGGACCTGGTGGATATCCCAATAGGGAACCCGGTAGGTGTAGGAGTGGAGATCCCAGTCTTCAACGGTAATATTTTTTTTATGTAAAAGTGAATGCAATTCTATAGCAAAAACCTCTTCTACTTCAGCGGGGTTGATATTGAAGTCAGGTCTTCTGTTTGTGAAGCCAATGATCGGTGTAACAAGATTATTAGAGTGACTCACATAAAGTTCGCTGAGTTCTCCAACGATTGTTATCGCATCAGGAGATACCCCGATTTCCTCTTTTGCTTCACGGAGTGCTGTTTGATATAGTGATTCGTTTTTTTCTGCACGTCCGCCCGGAAAGCTAATCTGGCCGCCGTGATCAATATCATGACTTCGCAACGTCAGAATCAGTTCTAATTGTCCCTCTTCATTAGGAAAAAGCAAAATTAAAACACTACTTTTGTTGACATTGTCCGGGGGCTCCATTTCTCTGACTTTTCCCTCATTAACCGGTTCTGGGGCCATTTTTATTTGAGCCTTTCTGCCGGGCAATTTCCGAGATAAGCGATCTTCTAAAAACTGAATAAGCTGGTGCATTGTAGCACGAGGGATTGAAATTAAAAACAGCCTTGACTAAACAAATGATTTAATCTTTGGCTTTCTGTTAAGGAAACCTAAAGGCAGAAAATAAACAAGTATAATAGAGATAAAATGGGGCACAATTTTGATATAAATTATGGCGAAAAAGCACTTGATTGATCCTTAAAGAACTCAATGCAGAACCTGCAAATCTTCTTCTATTACAAATATTAAAATATTTTAATATTTATTACTTGATTAATCCGTAACGAATGGGGTGATTAACATTCTTTAAAACTATAGCGGGATGTTTTGGTTGCTTTATTTCTTTAGGGCAATAAATCAAAACACCAATCCTGCTCTTTCATATTCGTCAAAATGACGAATAAATTTTAATAAAAATCAGGGATAAATTATGCAAAATGCATTTTTTAAAGCAACCTTGGTTGTAGCATTAGTTGTCTTTGGGATCACTGCATGTGATCAGCCAACTACTAATGTCGATCAGGAAGATCAACAAGAAGAACTGAAATCAGAAACCACACAACCTATCGAGGGGCAATACATTGTGGTCTTCAAAGATGAAGATACACAAGGTAAAGCACTTGCCGGTAATGTTGAAAGAACAAAGGAGATTCGAAATAAAGTTCTTTCGGATTACAATATAGAACAAAAGTCACTTCTCAACGAATATGATGTAGCGCTGCAAGGTTTTGCTGCTTCGTTATCAGAAAGCCAGTTGGCAGAGCTCAAGAATGATGATCGTGTAGATTATATCGAAGAAGATCAAATGTTTACACTTGCGCCTCCGGGATCTTGTTCACCATGGCCTGGCTGTAAAGATGGAGACGGTGGTGATGGCGGTGGAAGTAACCAAGTGACCCCATGGGGCATTGATCGTGTTGGCGGTGCTACAGCAAGCAGCGGTACAGCGTGGATAATTGATACCGGTGTTGATCTTGATCATCCAGACTTGAATGTAGACGAAACTCGTAGCGCAACGTTTATCACCAGTGGAAAAGATTCTAAAAATGCTGATGATGGGAACGGTAACGGTACTCATGTAGCCGGTACTATTGCCGCACTGGATAATGATACTGGCGTTGTAGGTGTTGCAGCCGGTGCATCAGTCGTAGGTGTTAAAGTACTGGATAGCCGTGGAAGTGGTTCTTATTCTGGTGTTATTGATGGTATTGATTATGTTGCTCAAAATGCATCTGCAGGAGATGTTGCCAACATGAGTCTCGGCGGAGGAACTTCTAATGCTGTAGATGATGCGGTACGAAATGCAGCTGACCAAGGTGTATATTTTGCCGTGGCCGCTGGTAATGATGGCGATGAT
>CAYNKF010000186.1:0-5242 GCA_964397705.1 uncultured Balneolaceae bacterium
TCCCTGGTTTGTTTGAAGAACAAAATATTATTGCCCCGATAAATGATCCCATTAAAGAAACTGGTCACTTGCAGATTTTATACGGTAATTTGGCTTCGGAGGGGGCGGTAGCCAAAATCACCGGAAAAGAAGGCACACGCTTTACGGGTACGGCGCGCGTGTATAATTCTGAGGAAGAAAGCCTGAAAGGTATTGAAAGTGGTGAGGTGCAAAAAGGCGATGTAGTAGTCATTCGGTATGAGGGTCCAAAAGGTGGTCCGGGTATGCGCGAGATGCTCTCTATAACGGCGGCCATCATGGGGGCGGGACTTGGAAAAGATGTGGCATTAATTACTGATGGACGCTTTTCGGGTGGCAGTCATGGATTTGTGATCGGCCACGTGACGCCCGAAGCCCAAGTTGGTGGAACTATCGCACTCATCGAAGACGGTGATACCATTACTATTGATGCTGAATCACATGAAATTGACGTGCAGATTTCAGAGGAGAAGTTGGAGCGCCGCCGTAAAAATTGGGAGGCACCGCCGCTGTCAGTAACCAGCGGATCACTCTACAAGTATGCAAAGCTAGTTTCTTCAGCATCCGAAGGATGTGTGACCGACCAATGATAGTGCATAATCCCAGTTTATATTCTGGATAGCTATGAAGCTGCAATATTGGCTCAATCTTTATAGCCTTGGTCTTCGAAGAAGTTAGTTGTTTTGGATTTTGTAACTGTAAGAAATTTTAGATCCTTTCTCGAGAGCTTTTGAGACCGAGCAATACTTTTCGAGGGATAGATCAATAGCTCGTTTTACCTTTTTTTCTTCCAGATTGCCGGTAAAGATGAAATTGAGCCGGATAGTCTTAAATTCTGAATAAGTTCCGGTGGATTGTTTGTCGCCATCTACGATTACCTGTAAATCTTCGAGTGGTTGCTTTTGCTTTTCCAGAATTCCAATAATATCAACGGCACTACATCCGCCAATACCTGCAAGTAATAACTGCATGGGACTGAATCCACCTTCGAGTCCTCCTATTTCGGTGGCCCCATCCATGCGGATTTTACCGCCCTCTTCATTTTGGGCTTCCATGTGTAGGTCTTCAAGGTGATCGATCTTAATTTTCATAGCTTTTCTTTTCTTCAAAAAAATTTGTTGCGCAAAGTACAAAAACGCTGTTGCTTAGCAAAGTAGGGCTTAGATTTAATTTTAGAGAATCTGTGTCTTGCTTTCTTGTTTAGTTCTTTTAATTTGAAACGAATAAATTTAAAGTAAACGGGGAATAACGTGAGTGACGAATCCAAGCAGTTTGTGCCGTATGTTCGAGCGGAGGACGATTATCCGCAAATAACATTTAAAGCTGTAATACTGGGAATTTTGCTTTCGGCTATTTTGGCGGGAGCCAACGCCTATCTGGGATTAAAAGTAGGGATGACTGTCTCGGCTTCCATCCCGGCGGCCGTTATTTCAATGGCGATATTACGATTGTTTAAAGAGTCAAACATCCTTGAAAACAATATTGTGCAAACGGCGGCATCGGCTGGTGAATCATTAGCCGCGGGTGTTATTTTCACACTCCCTGCCTTGATTTTACTTCGCTACTGGTCAGATTTCCCGTTCCTTGATACGATGGCCATTGCCATGTTTGGGGGTGTACTGGGGGTGCTTTTTACCATACCGTTGCGAAGGGCTCTCATCATCGAGAAGAAGCTCAAGTTTCCGGAAGGTGTTGCTACCGGTGAGGTATTGAAAGCTGGAACGGAAGGGGGAAAGGGCATTGTACAAATTGCCTGGGCCGGACTTGCTGCTGCGCTGTATAAATTGGGACAAACAGGCTTTAAGTTGTTTTCAGGATCAGTAAGCGGATCGGTAACGGCGGGGAAATCTATCTTTGGGATGGGTACTGAACTGTCGGTAGCACTCTTGGGGGTAGGATACATTGTGGGATTAAATATTGCGGTATTAGTCTTTGCGGGCGGACTCATTTCATGGTTGTTTGGCATTCCATTGTATATGGCATTTGCGAATCCCACTGATGTCGCCGAAGTCGTTGGAAATATGAGTGGTTATGATGCGGCGCTCGAAATATGGAGTCAAAAGATTCGCTATATGGGTGTTGGGGCTATGGTCGTCGGTGGTATTTGGGCGTTGATTTCACTTGCCAAGCCACTGAAGGATGGTATTGCATCATCATGGGAAGCGGTTAAAAAAGCTCGTTCCGGGAAAAGTTCTGATATTTTGCGCACCGAGCGCGATATGCCAATAAATTATGTTTTGTGGGGAATTATTGGGTTAGCTGTTCCTATCTTTATTGTATTTACCCAAGTTATTGATACTGCTCATCTTCCTGTTACCAGCGGATTGTATTGGTCCACAATGGCAATAGGGACTGTATTTTCGTTAGTTGCTGGATTTCTGTTCGCCTCCGTTGCCGGATATATGGCCGGTCTCGTAGGGTCATCTAATAATCCTATCTCTGGTGTAACCATTGCTACTATTTTAGCTACTTCGTTGATACTGTTGGCTCTCTTGGGGACTCAGCTCGATTTTGCGGTTGATACTACTCGAGCTCAGGCAGCGGCTGCTGCGGCTATTCTGGTCGGTGCGATGGTGGCTTGTGCTGCTGCTATTGCCGGCGATAATATGCAGGATCTAAAAGCGGGTCAGTTGGTAGGGGCAACTCCATATAAACAGCAAATTATGCAGATTGTTGGGGTTGTGTCGGCGGCACTGGTAATTGCACCCATTTTGAGCTTACTGTTTAATGCCTATGGATTGGGCGGAGTATTGCCCCGCGAAGGAATGAGTTCGGCCGAGATGCTGAGCGCACCGCAGGCTACGCTGATGCAGTCGGTGGCTGAAGGGGTTTTTGCCCGAAATTTGGAATGGAATATGATCTGGATTGGAGCTGTGATTGCGGTAGCCATTATTATTTTGGACAAAATCCTTGAAGCCAAAGAGTTTGAGTTTCGCACGCCCGTGCTTGCAGTTGCGGTTGGGATTTATCTACCGCTAGAGCTTACGGTACCTATTTTCATTGGAGGAATGATTGCGTGGTGGGCCGGACGAATGGTGGCCAATCGGGCAAAACAAGAAGGAGCTGATGTGGAAGAAGCAAAAACCAAAGCAGAACGTAGGGGGTTATTATTTTCATCGGGATTAATTACCGGAGAAGCATTGATTGGTATTGTGTTGGCAATCCCGTTTGCGATCCAGGAAAGTACCGATGCGCTTAGATTGGTTCCGGAGTCATTTGCACCTTTTGCAGATTGGTTAGGTGCATTGGCGGCCGTCTTTTTCATAATTTGGCTTTACAAAGTAGCCGTTAAGAAATAATTAAATACTAAAATAAACAGGGTATAGGATGAAACAGCATGCTATAATATTTGGATTGATACTGCTATTGGCGATTGGATGCGAACAAAAATCGGAAACCAAAGACTCAGAGAATGTGCCTGAGCCGCAGTATACACTCTCAGCTGATCAAACACATAGCAGTTGGAGTAGTACTATTGAGCCATTAATCAAGGTGGAATCAGGATCAGTGATTGAGGTCAATACAGAGGAAGCATCCGATCAACAGCTTACCCCGGAATCAACGGTGGAGGATATCAAAAACCTAAGCTTTGATCCTATTCATCCCCTAACCGGACCGGTTTACGTAGAGGGGGCAGAGCCGGGCGATATCCTGAAGGTGAAACTGCACAAAATAGAATTAGGCAGTTGGGGTTGGACCGGTATTATACCGGGATTTGGATTTTTAGCAGATGAATTTGACGAGCCCTGGATTAAGACGTTTGAGTTTGATGAAAATTCAAATACAGCTGCTTTCTCTGATGAGATAAATATTCCTTTAGAACCTTTTCCTGGTGTGATGGGGGTAGCTCCGGCAACTGATTCTATGCTTTCAACGGTTCCACCGCGTAAAAATGGGGGTAATATGGATGATCCCCACATGACGGAAGGAACTACGGTATACTTTCCGGTTCAGGTAGAAGGAGCCCTGTTTTCTATTGGTGATGCCCATGCGGCTCAGGGGCTCGGAGAAGTTTGTGGTACAGCAATCGAGGCCCCCACGCGTATTGTTTATCAAGTGGAGGTAATTAAAGGTGAGAAAACGATTCAAGAGCCCCAATATGAAACAGACGATTATTATTCGGTAACCGGTTACGGAAAAACTATTGATGAGGCGGCAAAGAAAGCCACACGTTATATGATCGATTACCTTGAAGAAGAACACGGTATGGATCGTAATGATGCCTATGCGTTATGTTCACTGGCGGGGGATCTTAAAATCGCTGAAGTGGTAGATGTACCCCACATGCTGGTGACGATGCATATGTCAAAAGAGGTGCTCGGGAAAAAATAAAGTTATAAATCTACTCTAACATGAATAAAGTTGCCTTAATTACAGGTGCATCAAGCGGAATTGGTAAAGATCTGGCCCAGATCCATGCTGAAAAAGGGGGTGATCTCATCATAATTGCTCGAAGAGAAGAAAAATTGAATGCGCTAAAACAAGAGCTTGAAAGTGCCTATGATACGGAGGTACGAGTTGTTGTAAAAGATCTTACCGATTCCAATGCCTGTGAAGATATTTATTCAGAGGTTGCCGAGTCTGGAATCGAAGTTGAATATTTGATCAATAATGCTGGATTTGGAGGTCATGGTAAGTTTCATGAGCAATATCCAGATTATCAGCAGCAAATGATAGATCTGAATATCAAAGCCTTAACCAAGCTGACAAGGCTGTTTTTACCGGAGATGGTCGAACGCAATAGCGGACGCATTATGCAGGTGGCAAGTACGGCAGGATTGATACCCGGACCGCTGCAGGCTGTCTACTTTGCAACTAAATCGTATGTACTTTCATTAAGTCAGGCAATTGCAGAAGAAGTATCTGATACCAATGTTACCTGTACAGCGCTTTGTCCCGGCGCTACTGAAACTGAATTTGTAGAACAGGCAAACCTTGAGGGTACTAACCTCATTGAATCGGGCATGGAAAAATCGCGATCGGTCGCTGAAAAAGGTTATAATGCCATGGTCAAAGGTAAACTAATAGAGATCACCGATATTAAGCTGAAGATAACGCTCGACTGGATTGTCCCTCTCATGCCACGAAAGATGGTATTGAAAACGGCACGGAAAACACAGGAAAAATAGCAATTATTGCATCTGTTTCTTAATTCGCTTTTCCATGGCGACCTTCAAGGTTTTGGACGATTGTTTGCAACGGTACTTCTTTTTCTACCAATAAA
>CAYNKF010000187.1:0-5227 GCA_964397705.1 uncultured Balneolaceae bacterium
CGAACTGTCATGAAAAACAGAACTAAAATTAACAGCTAGGAGATCGCTTCCATGTCAATTTCACTGATATTTTCAAGCAGCTTAGCCCTAAGCTCATCTGTATGTTTTGGTGACATATGATAAGCTATTTCCAATGCGCAGCCCCAGGAAAGCGTAGCGCCAGCCCCGCCATGTCCATAGTTATGATATACTGTTTTTCCCGATGCACTATCTTTTTCAAGTCGTAAGCCGTTTTTTCGGTTGCGGATATAGCGATAACCTACCAAAGGAGTAATGTCATCTGATACCTCAATTGAATGATCATAGGTATGGTTGAGGATCTCGTTATTCAGGTCAATGATCTGACTTGGAAATTGTATTTCATCGATGGTATATGCTGATGATTGATCCAAACTATCCCAGTTATTGTCCTTTTTTAGTTGTCCAACCTGACGACTGCCACCGACTATCCAGCCGTCTTTTCTGGGATAGCAATACACATCGCAAGCATTATCCTCAGTGTCGGAATATACATCTGGTTGCGGCGTATAATTATAAGATATGACTTCACCACTCTTGGCTGTAATCAATGGGGAATCAGCCTTATGAAGCAGGTGTCCGCGCATTATGAGCTGATTTTCACTGGGATCATCAAACAACATAGGTCCGCCGGTACCGCTGCAGTTGATGATAACCTCTGATTGGAGGTTAGAAATATCTTCTTTTTCCAGTTTTTGTTGTCTGATGGCCCCCCCGCTTCGATGATACAAGGCAATGAGAGCAGGGAAATAGAGCGACCAATCTGCAAAGATACAGTCAAACAGCCAACCATGGAGCGGTTGATCCTCGGATCGGCGGGGTATCGAAATTTCAGAAAGTTTATCAATGGGGGTGAAGTTTGGCATCCATTTGCAGTACTCCGGTTGACCAGATTCAAACTCAAAAACCTCAAAATGTTTGTGGGTGGTTATACCGGGGAATAGGTATTTGCGTAGTTCGTAGAAAAAGGATTGCGACTGTTTAAACAGCTCTTCCAGTCGGGGAGAATAGACGGAGTGTGGAATTACCGAGGCCGAAGGGAAGAGGCTGGCGAATTCGGGATAATTATTTTTGTTGGTAATCTCAGAAGGTTTTTTGTCCGTCACTATTTCTGTTTCAAACCCTACGAGTTGCAGTGTAAGTGCAGTTGTAATTCCGGAAACGCCGGCTCCTATCACAGTAATCTTCTCAGTCATGTTCAAATCTAACGCTTAATTCCCAATATTAAATTCTAATTCCAAATTTTATTGCCAGGGCAGGCTATCGAGATCCATATTTCCGCCGCTGATGATGATACCTGCTTTTTTGTTTTTGATATCAACTTTGCCATTGAAAACTGCAGCGACCGGAACAGCGCACGACGGTTCGATGATAATTTTCATCCGTTCCCAAATAAATCGCATGGCATCAATAATCTCTTCTTCAGTGACAGTTACAATATCATCTGCATGTTCTTGAATACAGCTGAAGGTTAATTTGCTGAGGGAGGTACGTAAGCCATCAGCAACGGTATCCGTGCTTTGAACAGGGTGGAGTTCTCCTGTTTTGAATGAGAGATAGGCATCGTTGGCCACTTCCGGCTCGGTACCGATCACCTTGGTTTTGGGCGAAAATCCCGAAGCGGCTATAGCCGTACCGCTGATCAGGCCGCCGCCTCCGACGGGCGCCAGTATAATATCCAGTTCCGGTTTATCCTCGAGCAATTCAATAGCCGCGCTTCCCTGTCCCATAATAATATGAGGATTGTCATAGGGATGGATGAAAGTAGCTTCTGTTTCTTCTACGACCTTCTCCAAAGTTTCTTCCCGGGCCTCTTGCGTCGACTCACAAAAGGTGATATGAGCTCCGTAGTCCCGCACGGCATGGACTTTAACTTTTGGTGCATTTTCCGGCATCACGATATGGGCGGGGATACCACGCTGCTTGGCGGCCAGCGCAACCGCCTGGGCGTGATTACCGGATGAGTGGGTGGCAACGCCCTTTCCCGCTTTTTCGTCCGGCAGTTCTCCAACGGCATGGGTTGCACCGCGGAATTTAAAGGCGCCAACTTTTTGAAAGTTCTCACATTTAAAAAAAAGTTTTCCACCGGCTCGTTCATTCACTTTCTCACTTTTCATGACCGGGGTCCGATGGACTTTATCCCGAATTTTAAGATATGCTTTTTGTATCTGTTTAAAGGATGGAGTAGATACCTTTTTACTATTGGTCATAACAGCGATTTAATTCACAAATTGAGATAGAATACACAGAGAGTAAAAATTTTATATCAGTAATTAAAAATTGATTTCGGAAACAGTTTTAGAAATGATTGCTCAATAATTTTGGATATCAAATTACTTTAATGTGAATTCATAATAGAATTGTACCTGAAGAAGATCCTAGTTAAAGATTCTGATATCAATATTATTGGGGCAGCAGAAGAATATCTTGTGTCGCTTATAGATCTTATTTCATTCCCTGATAAACCCGTTGAATATGTACGACATATCAGTAGGGAAAATTTTTCTAAATATCTTATTTCGCTATATGCATTCCAGCAAAATAGATTGAGAGAGGAATTGAATGCTGTGGGTGCCGATTTCTGCTTTTCCCTTGATTCCGAACCGGAAGAGCTGGTTCAAACGATCTTGCAGCTGGACCACAAATAGCTGTACTATTTGTGGCTTACAGCGGCTAATGAGAAATGACCAAGTCTTTTTTGTAATTATCTCCCTCCAGTAGGTATAAAAACCTATATTAAAAAATAGGTTTTTTACGTCAACAATTTCTGTTTAGAACCTCTTACATTCTAAACGGAATAAATATGAGGATTGAGTTAACGTGCTTCTTAGATGCTCTGGCCAAAAGTATTTTTAAAGTATAACTAATATTATCTACATGCACGATATTGACAAGATTTCAACGGGCTTAGAAGGATTAGATAAAATTCTAAAGGGTGGACTAATTTCCCGAAAGGCCTATTTGGTTAAAGGCAGCCCGGGTTCGGGTAAATCCACACTGGGATTTCATTTCTTAAGGCAGGCCATCGATAATGGCGAAGATGCTCTTTGTATTACAATGGTTGAATCCAAAGAGAGTATGCTACAAAATGCTGCCAAATTTGGACTGGATCTTTCTGAGGTAACTATCCTTGATTTAAGTCCCCAGGATGATATCACCGAAGATTCGGGCCAGTATAATGTCTTCTCTTCTTCGGAAGTGGAACAAGGTCCTATTATAGAATCGGTGGTAAAAGCCGTCAATGAACATTCACCCAGTAGGGTATTGTTTGACTCGTTTACTATGCTGCGGTTGCTGAATGATAATCCTTACCAGATGAGAAAGCTGACGCTTTCACTTGTGAATTACATTACCACCCATGATGCTACGCTGATGATGACGTCCGAATCGCTGTCACAGGACTCTGAAGATGATGCCGCCTATTGGGTTGATGGTATTATAGTACTGGAAAACGGTGATAATTGGAGAACTCTGTGCGTTCCCAAGTTCAGGGGTTCAGACTCGCTAAGTGGAAAACACGCTTTTAAAATAACCGGCAATGGTATTACCGTTTTTCCACGGCTTCGTCCCAACAACTACAGCCGAAAGTTCGAAAAAGGCACATTATTCTCAGGCGTAGAAGGGGTTGACAAACTGTTGCACGGAGGCATTGAAAAAGGAACGACGAGCCTGATCATAGGGCCTACCGGTGCAGGGAAAACAAACCTGGGGCTTCAATTTGCCAAAGAAGCGGCCTCCCGTAACGAGCGATCAGCCGTTTATACGTTTGAAGAATCCAAGGAGCTAATTATTCGGCGGTCTGAGAATATCAATACTCCCATAAGAAGTATGATAGACGCTGGTTTCCTGAATATTATGCCGGTCGAGCCGCTTTCTTATTCACCTGATGAATTTGCAAAGATCGTTCGCCGTGATGTCGAAGAAAACGATACGCGAATCGTGATGATTGACGCGATCGGCGGATACCGGATGGCGGTTCGCGGAGAAGATGTACTTGAACGATTACATTTACTCACGGTATATCTGCAGAATATGGGTGTTACTACGTTGTTACTCAATGAAACAAAAAATGTAACCGGACAATTTACCACCACGAATATGAATGCCAGTTATTTAGCAGACAACATCATCTTTCTGCGATACCTGGAAGTAAACGGTCAGATACAAAAAGCGATCGGAGTGTTAAAGAAAAGGCTAAGTGGTTTTGAGAAATCGATTCGTGAATTTGAAATTACCTCTGAAGGGGTACAAGTAGGAAAGAAGCTGGAAAATATGCGGGGCATTTTATCGGGTGTTCCTGAATTAAGAGCCTAAGGTTAGGCAATGCATATATGGTAACTTTAGATCACAAATTAGGTACTGATAAGTCGAAACACCTTGAGAAGCCGGTGTTATTGCTTTCGGTATACAACGAGAAAGACCGACAGCTCATTAAAAAGTTTTTGCCTGATTTTCGTACGATCGGAGTAAGCGAAAACGGCATTGCAGATCAGTCATTCGATCTTTGTATACTGGATCACCAATCTTTTGAGGATAACAAGCAGAAACTGCAGGCGTTAAAAAATCAGACAGCGCCCATTTTTCTGCCGTTTTTACTGCTCTCACCGGATCAAAAGGCGGCCCGGAACAGTACAACCGTTTTAGAATTTGCTGATGATGTGGTATATATCCCCACCTCTAAAAAGTTGTTACAGTCACGCATAAAAATGCTGCTGAAACAACGGGAGTATTCGCTTAAGCTGAAAGAAAAAAATCAAGAGCTGGAAGAAAAGAATGAGCAGCTAAGCATCTATGAACAAGCGCTTCACTCGACGAATGTCGGAGTTACTATTACGGATATTAACCAAGGTGATAATCCTATTGTGTTTTGCAATGAGGGCTTTAAAGAGCTGACCGGCTATAGTGAGGAAGAAATTCTTGGTAGAAATTGCCGTTTTTTGCAGAACGGTGACCGAGACCAAAATGAATTGTCAAATTTACGATCTACAATTAAAAACAGGGAGCAAGGTAAAGTTCGTCTCCGCAATTACCGGAAGGATGGCACACTTTTTTGGAATGACCTAAGTATTGCACCCATCAAAAATGAAGAAGGAGAAACAAATTATTTTGTAGGTATACAACGCGATGTAACTGAGCTCGTAGAAACCCAGCAGAAGCTAGCCGAAGAGAAGCGCAAGTACCAGCTCATAACTGAGAATGCTACGGATAT
>CAYNKF010000188.1:0-5223 GCA_964397705.1 uncultured Balneolaceae bacterium
TGATGGCGGTGAGGCAAAAAAGATACCGTTTGAAGTTAATACCGATATTGAGCTTGGTCCGCGTTTGGATTTCGATTATCCCATCAGTGACGACAAAGAAGCAATTGCCATGCAAATACGAGATACAGAACCGTCGCCCGATGGAGATCAGCTGACGTTTACGGTGATGAATAAATTATATGTAATGGACTTTCCCGATGGTACCCCGCGTCGCGTTACGGATATGGATGTTACCGAGGCGTATCCTACCTGGTCGCCCGACGGCAGATGGATTGCCTTTGCGACCTGGGACAAAGATGAGGGCGGACATCTTTATAAAGTCAGACCTAACGGAGAAAACCTGCAAAAACTTACCGAGCAGGCCGCTGTTTATGGAAGTCCCGCATGGTCATACAATAGCGATCGAATCGTTTTCCTAAAAGGCGCCGCGGAAGATTATCACGATGGTCTTGGTCCAGGGGCCTATTTTGGCTCGTTGGATGAAATTTCATGGATTTCGGCCAATGGAGGGAAGGTAAATTTAGTTGCTAAAGCAGACGGTCGCACCAATCCGCATTTTGTTAAAGATAACGATCGTATTTATCTCAACGATGATAATACGCTGGTTTCCATTCGCTGGGATGGTACTGATGAGAAAGAGTATGTAGAGATGACCGGTATAACGACGGCCGGATTTGGAAATCAAAATGGCATTCCGCACGAAGAACGAATTTTGCATCCGGTTTCAGCGAAAGAAAATAATCCCCCCAGTGAGGCCTCACTGATTACGATGGCTCCCGAAGGGGATCAGGCGCTGGCGAAGATTAATAACGAGATTTATGTAGCTACGGTGCCTAAGGTTGGTAATAAAATCGATATATCGGTTGCCAATCCCGATAATGCACAGTTTCCTGCGAGAAAGTTAACAGAGATTGGCGGTCAATTCCCACACTGGGATACGGACGGACGACAGGTACACTGGTCTATCGGGAACGGACATTTTGTGTACGATCTGGATGAAGCCAAAGCCTTCGAAGACAGCGTAAAAGCTGTGCAGAAAGCAGAGGAAGAGCAAGAGAAAAAAGCTGAAGAGGAGGAAGGAAAATCCACGGAAAAGAAAGAATCCGAAAAGGAGGAAGAGGAAACACCTGAAAAATATAGTCCGGAAGAATATGTCATTGAAGTTACTTATGAGCAGGATATGCCCGAAGGGGTGGTGCTTCTACGTGGTGCTCGCATCATCACGATGGATGGTAACGAAGTCATTGATAAAGGAGATATTCTGATTGAAGATAATCGCGTCAAAGAGGTGGGGATGACCGGAACGCTGGATGTTCCGACCGGTGCAGAAAGTATTGATGTTTCCGGTAAAACCATTATTCCCGGTTTTGTGGATACCCATGCGCATATGTGGCCGACTTGGGGCATTCACAAAAATGAAATCTGGAATTACTGGGCGAACCTGGCCTATGGTGTAACGACAACCCGAGATCCTCAGACTTCTACGACGGATGTTCTGTCATATAGCGATATGGTGAATGCCGGGAAAATGCTTGGTCCGCGCGTATTTTCTACAGGACCCGGTCTTGGGTACTGGGCGTATAACATCCGTGATCTGGATCATGCTAAAGACGTAATGAAGCAATATAGCAAGTACTATCACACCAAGTATCTCAAGATGTATATTGCCGGTAATCGTCAGCAACGCCAATGGATTCTCATGGCTGCAAGAGATCAGAAGATTTTGCCTACTACAGAGGGTGCTCTGGACTGGAAAATCAACCTTAATCAGCTTATCGACGGTTATCCCGGACATGAGCATAACTTCCCTGTGTATCCCATATATGATGAAGTGGTAAAAGTTGTCGCTGAATCTAAGATGGCGGTAACGCCCACGCTGTTGGTTACTTACGGCGGTCCATGGGCGGAAGAGTGGTTTTATGCAAACGAAGAGCCATATAAAGATTCCAAGTTATCGTTCTTTACCCCTTATGCAGAGCTGGCATCGAAGTCGCGGCGAAGAGGGTTCTGGGCCACCAAAGATGAGCACGCATTTTACAAGCACGCAGAGTTTATCAAAGATCTCGTAGATGCCGGAGGTTGGACCGGTATTGGAAGCCACGGTCAGCTGGAAGGGCTCGGCTACCATTGGGAGCTTTGGGCCGTACATTCTGGTGGTCTGACCAATTATAATGCCCTTAAAATTGCAACTATACTTGGAGCAAAGTCCTTGGGTTTAGATCAGGATTTGGGATCCATAGAAAAAGGAAAACTAGCCGACCTGGTTATTTTGGATAAAAACCCGCTGGATGAAATTCGCAATACCAATTCGGTCCGTTGGGTCATGAAAAACGGCCGCTTATATAATGGTGAAACGCTGGATGAGATCTACCCACGTAAACGCAAAGCACCTGAGCGATGGTGGGGCAATGATAAACCCGCAAGTGGATTACCCGGCATAAAAGAATAAAATTAAAAACTGTCAAATACTATATTCTAAAGTTGATAGGAAATTACTTCAAGTATGGAAACTATTAAAATTCCAACTCCAAGACAGGTTGAACAAGCACGAGAAAAACTGGGTGATAAGGTTCGCCGGACGCCCGTCTGGCAATGGAAAAGTGATGTTAAAGATCAGCTGCTAAGTGAAGAAACCAACCTTTTCCTAAAGCTGGAGCTCTTCCAGTATGCAGGTAGCTTTAAGCCGCGCGGTGCGCTGATGAATATGCTGGATCTTACCGAAGATCAGCTAAAAAATGGCGTAACTGCTGTTAGTGCCGGGAATCATGCTATTGCTGTTGCTTATGCAGCAAAATCAATGGGTACCACAGCTAAGGTGGTCATGCCAAAAACAGCGAATTTATTTCGAATTGAGAAGTGTAAATCACACGGAGCAACCGTTGAATTGGTAGATGATGTTCATGAGGCTTTTAATCGTGTGAAGGAGATCGAAAAAGCAGAAAATCGAGCATTTATCCATCCCTTCGAAGGGGAACAGACTGCACTGGGTACCGCAACGGTGGGACTTGAATTTGCCCAGGATGTCCCTGAGTTGGACGCTGTAATTGTACCCATTGGTGGTGGAGGACTATGTGCCGGAATTTCAGCAGCAGTAAAACAGATGATTTCTGATTGTAAAATTTACGGTGTTGAGCCGGTGGGAGCTGATAGCATGAGCAAAAGCCTTAAAGCTGGAGAGCCGGTCGAAATTGATGAGGTTGACACCATAGCTGATAGCTTGGGTGCCCCGCACGCCGCTCCATACAGCTTTGGATTGTGTCAGCGTTTTGTGGATGAGGTTGTTACCATAACGGATTTAAAAATGGCACAGACCATGCGCATAATGTTTGAGGAATTGAAACTGGCTGTGGAACCGGCCGGTGCCTCAGCTCTTGCAGCAGCAACGGGACCACTTTCTGATGAGGTGATGAATAAAAATGTCGGAATTATCGTCTGTGGTACCAATATTGATACTGAGAGTTTTTACAGCATATTGGAGAAAACAAAATAGGTTAATTGGTGTTTCGAGAACTCCGCGAAATACACAATAATTTCTATTTGAACTATGATTGATTTACGAAGCGATACCGTAACTACCCCCACTTCCCAAATGCGACAAGTAATGGCCGAGGCCAAAGTGGGGGATGATGTATTTGGAGAAGATCCTACCGTCAATGCTCTTGAGGAAAAGATTGCTAATATGTTTGGCTTCGATGCAGGATTATTCACTCCCAGTGGTACAATGGCTAATCAACTGAGCATTAATTTATTAACTGATCAGGCAGATGAAGTTCTGATCGAGGAAACAGGTCACATTTTTAACTATGAATCCACAGCGGCTTCGCACCTTTCATCCGTATTACTACGACCGTTACAGGGGAATAAGGGTAAGCTTTCAACAGATTTGCTGGAAGATACTATTCGCGGACAAAATGAATGGGAACCCCGAACATCAGTTATAGCGCTCGAAAACTCTACCAACAAGGGAGGAGGCTGTTGTTACAGCGAGCAAGAGTTGGCTTCTATTAGTGCATTTGCCACTCAAAATAATCTGGCGATACATCTTGATGGAGCTCGCATTTGGAATGCTATGACGGCGACGCAAACAGAGCCTACATTTTATAGCCGTATTTCTGATACGATGTCTGTTTGCTTCAGTAAAGGACTTGGAGCACCGGTCGGGTCAATCATTCTGTCATCTCGAGAAAATATTACCGAGGCACGGCGTATGCGCAAAATGTGGGGTGGAGGTATGCGTCAGATCGGAATGTTAGCTGCCGCCGCTGATTATGCGGTTGGTCACCATCTGGAAAATCTAAAAGAAGATCACCGCAGGGCTCGGGAATTGGCAGAAGTGATTAATCGATGTTCCGGACTTACGATCGATTTGGGATCTGTGGAAACCAATATTTTAATCTTTGATGTTAAGGAAATGTCTGCGCGGGAAGCAGTGAAAAAGCTTGCTAATTATGGTATAAAGCTCGTTCCTTTTGGGCCTAAAACACTTCGTGCGACTTTTCACTTCCAGATTACGGATGAAGATCTCAACAAAGTAAAGAGCGTTTTTAGTCAATTATTCGATTGATCCTAACTCATTACTGACGCTTGTCATTATTTGTATAGGATTGAAATAATGGATTATCACGTCCCACAATCTGCAGGGTATTGAAATCACGAACCCCAAGATGTAGCCGAATATAGGGGCTGACAGCTCTTAAAAAGTGCCAATACCAATTTTTTTCCATTTCTTTTCGATAAGCTTCAACAGCCCGATCCAACTCATTTTGGGCCTCAAAAGGAGCGTGATAATACTGGGTAGAGTTAGGAACGTTATAGGTACCCATATCCGTAAGCGCTCCTCCGGAAACCGATCGGCTGTATTGCTGATCCAGCTGCAGGGAGGTTTCGCCCTCTTCATCTTGATCAATAGAAATTTTTGTGGTATCGGTTTCCTGGGCCATGCAATCCAAAGGCATACCGAGTAGTAATCCGGCCACAAAAACTACAATTAAAAGGCGAATAAAATGCATTGCTATCATAAAATTATGCTTGGTGCAATAACTATAACACAAAAACTACTAATTTGTTTTCCTTATGGGGATGATTTTTTGATTGCTGTTATCAGTACTTCGGCTAAGGTTGATAAATCTTCTTTAGTGGTTACCAGGGGCGGCACCAATCGCATGACGTTTCCTTGTGTACAATTTGATAGTACCCCTTGATGCATCATCTGTTCTACAACCG
>CAYNKF010000189.1:0-5222 GCA_964397705.1 uncultured Balneolaceae bacterium
ATAAAAAAGCAGCATCGAAATAATTTTTTGATTCTAGTTCCATGATTAAAGAACTCAATGTCGTAGATCGTAATGAAAGCACACAGCGTCGTCCGGATTGGCTGCGTGTAAAACTGCCATCCGGTGAAAAGTTCAAAGAGGTTTCGGAGACTGTTCGGAATAAATCCCTGAATACTGTTTGCTCAGAGGCACGCTGCCCTAATATGGGAGAATGCTGGGGTAATGGAACAGCAACCTTTATGATTTTAGGTGATGTTTGTACCCGGTCATGTTCGTTTTGTGCGGTTAAAACAGGTCGACCTGTGCAAGGCCTGGATTGGGATGAGCCGCGGCGCGTTACTGAGGCAGCCAAAGAAATGGATCGGAAACACGTTGTATTAACCTCGGTCAATCGTGATGAGCGCGAAGATGGCGGTGCGCCAATTTTCGCCGAGTGTCATAAACAGCTGCGCGAAGCAATAGATGGAGTTACTATTGAATCTCTTATTCCCGATTTTCGGGGAGTATGGGAAGCTTTGCAAATTGTTATTGATACTCCGCCGGATGTGTTGAGTCACAATCTCGAAACCGTGCCTGATTTGTATCGCACGATACGTCCACAGGCTAAGTATGAGCGTTCGCTCGAATTGTTGCAGCGCTGCAAGGATCAGGGGCTGAGGACCAAAACAGGCATCATGGTTGGTTTTGGCGAAGAACGCGAACAGGTTATTGAACTAATGAAAGACTGTGTGGATCACGAAGTAGATGTGTTGACTATAGGCCAGTATATGCAGCCTACCAAAATGCACCAGCCGGTAGAAGAGTGGGTGCATCCCGATCAATTTGCTGAGTATAAAGAGATTGGGGAAGAATTAGGTATAGAGCACGTTGAAAGTGGTCCGCTGGTTCGTTCTTCCTATCACGCTGAAAAGCATGTATAAGATTTTTTGGATTCGTTAAAAGATTAGCCTCGAGATTATCTATTGATCTTTTATATTTCAACCGGTTAGCATTTCTCACTTAATCGAAAAATATGATTGCACTTGGAGTTGTTTTATTGCTGAGTTATCTGGTGGGGTCCATTCCCTCTTCTATATGGGTGGGGAAAATTGTCAAGGGAGTTGATATACGTGATCACGGCAGTGGGAATGCCGGGGCCACCAATACCTTTCGATTATTGGGATGGCAGCCGGGCGTTGCTGTATTGGCGATTGACTTTTTTAAAGGCTTTGCCAGTTCTCTTTGGATAAGTCAGGTGGCTTATCATATTGGTGCGGGACCGGTTACATTATTCGATTTTTGGAGTCTTGATCCTTTTCTGAGCATTACTTGTGGCATCGCGGCAGTAGTGGGGCACATGTTTCCGCTTTATGCTAATTTTGATGGCGGAAAAGGCATGGCTACGGCTGCCGGTATGCTTTGTGGTATTGAGCCGGTATCGGTAGGGATTGCGGCCGGTTTTTTCTTGATTGTATTGCTCACAAGCCGATTTGTATCATTAGCATCATTGGTAGCCGCTTTTGTATATCCCTTGGTACTTGTAGTTCTTAGGTATGGTTATGGCTGGGATATTGATGGGAGTATTCTCATTTTTGCTGGCATTATAGGTTTGGCAATTATCATCAAACACAAAGAAAATATTAAACGCCTGATAAACGGAACAGAAAATAAAATTAGTTCTTTTAAACCGGCCGTGGGTTGGCTCAATAAAGAAGAGAAATCATAATCGGGTAGCTAACTATTGTGAAGAAAATAACTATTATTGGCGCCGGTAGCTTCGGAACAGCGTTGTCTATTGTATTGGCACGGGCTGGAAATAAAGTGCAGCTATGGGCCCGCGAGAAAGAAATAGCTTACGGTATCAATAAAAGGCACAGGAATCCTGCCTACATTTCTGATGTAACCCTTCCCGATTCTATAGAATGTTCAACTGATCCCGAAGAATGTTTTGATGATCCGGAGATGGTGGTATTTGCAACGCCGTCACACGCCATGCGTGAAGTAGCTACGAATATAAAACCGTTTCTCAACGGTGATGAAATGGTGGTAAGCGTTGCAAAGGGAATCGAAAATGATACCTTCATGACGATGTCTCAAGTACTGAGCGAAGTACTTAAAGGTACTATCGTCGACGATCATATTGGCGTGTTATCGGGACCAAGTCACGCCGAGGAAGTCAGTAAGTTCAAACCTACTACGGTAGTTGCCAGTGCGAATTCCAAGCGTACTACAAAGATAATTCAGGAAACGTTTTTGACACCGATGTTCCGAGTGTATCTCAACTATGACATTATTGGTGTTGAAATTGGTGGCGCCGTAAAAAATATCATGGCTATCGCCGCCGGGATTGTCGACGGGGCAGAGCTTGGAGATAATGCAAAGGCAGCGCTTATGACGCGTGGATTGCATGAAATGAAACGCCTGGGAATGCAATTGGGGGCTTCTCAGGATACATTTTCCGGGTTGGCCGGTATGGGTGACTTAATAGTAACCTGTACGAGTGAGCACAGTAGAAATCGTTTTGTAGGATATAATATCGGTCAGGGAAAGAGCCTGGATGAGGTTATATCAAAAATGAATATGGTGGCTGAAGGAGTTAAGACCACGCGCTCAGTTTATGAATGGAGCAATAAACTTGGCATTGAAATGCCGATTACCGGGGCTATATTTCGGGTACTATTTGAGCAGGAAGATCCCAAGGATATGCTTTATGACTTAATGACTCGGAATCCTAAAGAGGAAATTGTGATTTAAAGTACAAAAGGATAGACTGTTATCAGTTCAGGAAGTTCATTTGAACTTAATATTTTGTTTTTATCTTCGTTTGTACTAAAAAAGATTGAGTGGCTATGTATTCTCAAAATCACAGTGCGGCCTCGCTTTCTGAGATGGATTACCTTGATGTGAAAAATCTGGCTCAGACAGGTGAAGGAATGTACCTGGAATTTAAGCGAACGATCCCATCAGCCTATAAGATAGCACGAGAAATTGCCGCTTTTGCAAACACCAAAGGGGGAACGCTTCTTATTGGTGTGGATGATGACAAGTCGCTCGTGGGCGTAATGGGATATCAGGAAGAAGAGTTTTTACTTGATAAAGCTGCCCAAAAGCTGTGTAAGCCTGCTGTGGATATAAAAATTGAGATTGTCCACTTCGGCGACCGTGATCTTCTGGTAATTAAAGTGCCGGAAGTAACTGACAAACCGGTATATGTGAAAGGTGATGGTGAACAGATCGTGTTTATGCGCGAAAAGGATCAGAATAAGGTAGCCAGCAAGGAACTTATTGAGATTATAAAGAAGCGAAATTCGGATGAAGGGATCACTTTTGAATATGGTCCCGAAGAGCAAAAATTATTTCGTTACTTGAATGAATATGGTGAAATAACCGTTAAGAAATTTGCACAGATTGTGAACATCACGCGGGAAAGAGCTTCAGCAACTCTGGTAAATTTAGTTGCAGCCGAAATTTTGAATTTGACCCGCAAGGATAACACGGATTATTTTACGTATTCACAGAAAAGTGAAGGTTAATTTTAAGTATTACTACAATGCCTGCAGAACCGGAAGACAATTTAGATAGTGTCATCGCTGATCTCGTTGACGATGATGAGGAGAATACAGAGCAGGACGGTATTTCTGCAATGGAAGAAATGCAGGCGTCTGCTAATTTCGAGTTCAGTGGTTCGGCTGTGCAGCTTACCGAGCGTGCCGCTGACCAAGTGCGTCATATTCGCGAGGATGAAGACCTAGCCGAGGATCTCTGTCTGCGAGTTGCAGTAGAAGGTGGTGGATGTTCGGGCTTAAGCTATAAGCTTGGCTTTGATCATGAATCTAAGGAAGATGAGATAATCATTAGCCAGGGAGTTAAAATCATTGTTGATCCCAAGCACATGATGTACCTTAAAGGCATTTCTGTGGATTATCCCGATGGACTCGATGCCCGGGGCTTTACTTTTGATAACCCCAATGCTAGCGAAACCTGCGGCTGTGGATCTTCTTTTGCCACCTGAGTTAATAGAATAGTTACGTTGTATTTTATCACTGCGAATTTACTGTGTTACGTCCATTAGGATTTTCACGAGCTATTCCCTACTTCTACCATATTTTTCCATAATTGCTAATACCCTACCAATAGGCAGTTCCTCAACCGTATGTTTATTTCTTCCTGTCATTGTTTTAGCATGAAAGAGCGAGTTTATGACAGCCTCCTCGGTAGCTTCATTGACGGCCATAAAGAGTGGGGACATTGCGCTATTGCGAAGTACATTCTGCTGTTTAAGAGGTTGATCTGAGCGATAGGGGATACGTACTGATTCCGCTGTTGAGAAGGCGATTACATAGTCTCCACTACCGTTAGATGCAATACCGCCTGTTTTGCCCAAGCCAAGCATTGCTCGTTTAGCCAACCGCTTTAAATTGCGTGCATCGAGCGGTGCATCAGTGGCAACGATAATCATGCAGGAACCGTCGGGTGTTTCATTTAATTTATCGCTCAAGTAGTATTGGTCCAGCTCTTTTCCCACGGGAACACCGGCAACTTGCAAAACGCCTCCAAAATTGGATTGGACTAAAACACCCACTGTGTATCCTCCTATATTTACAGGTAGTTTTCGAGAAGACGTTCCTATTCCACCTTTAAATCCAAACGCTATAGTTCCCGTTCCTGCTCCGACGTTACCCTGCTCAACGCTACCTGATTTGGCATTATCAATAGCAGTGAGCACATCATCTTTTGTTACATGTCGCCCGCGGATGTCATTTAAATAGCCGTCGTTGGTTTCGCCAACAACAGGATTTACTGAATGGACGTCATCATTTTCTGAAAAGCTAAAAGTGTAATCTATTAAAGCATCAGCGGCTGTAGGTACGCTCAATGTATTGGTTAAAATGACTGGTGTTTCCAGATTACCAAGCTCTTCGATCTGCGTAGAGCCTGCCAGCTTACCGTAACCATTCCCAACATAGACGGCGGCAGGAACTTTCTGCTGAAAAATATTTTCGCCGTGTGGTACAATGGCTGTTACTCCGGTGCGGATACGGCTTCCTTCAATGATCGTTTGATGTCCCACTTTGACTCCCCGGACATCGGTAATCGCATTTTGTTGACCCGGTTGTAAGACCCCGATTTCAATTCCATAATTGCGGATATTTTGATCTTGAGCGAAAATATTAAGTGGAATAAAAATCAGTAATAAAAAGAGCAGGTTCTGCAATTTCATAAGGATATAATTTATTTTTATA
>CAYNKF010000190.1:0-5190 GCA_964397705.1 uncultured Balneolaceae bacterium
ATTATGGCTTCCTCAGTATCTCGATTACGGATAAGTTGCCAGATTTCCTCAGTAATAAATGGCATAAACGGGTGTAAAAGCTTCATCAATTGTTCAAAAAAGTTGAATCCACGTGACAGCCGATTTTCAGGAATACTTGCGCCCGACTCATCAGCTTTAATCAGTTCGATATACCAGTCACAGAAATCATCCCAAATGAGCGAATAAATTTTATGCAGTGCCTCGTTGATACGGAAGTTCTCCATATCTTTATTGATGGCATCAATTGTCTCATGCAGACGTGAGAGCATCCAGCGGTCGACGAGATTATCTTCATCAATATCGAGGGAATCTGTGAGTTGTGTTTCCTCGCTGCGATTCATCGAGAGGAAGCGGAATGCGTTCCAGATTTTATTGGCAAAATTACGCCCCTGTTCGCAAAGCTGTTCTTCAAAAAGAAGATCGTTGCCGGCAGGAGAGGAGAACAGCATTCCAACGCGTACACCATCTGTTCCGTACTCTTCCATGAGTCTAATTGGATCAGGAGAATTACCCAGCGATTTGGACATCTTACGGCGTTGACTGTCGCGGACGATGCCGGTGTAATATACGTTCCTAAATGGCTTTTCATCCATAAATTCATAGCCTGACATAATCATCCGGGCAACCCAGAAAAACATGATTTCCGGTGCGGTAACCAAGTCTTGTGTAGGATAATAATACTCCAGATCTTCATTGGGTTCTCCGGTGCGAATAAAGTCCGGGTCAAAGACAGTAATGGGCCACAGCCAAGACGAAAACCAGGTATCGAGCACATCTTCATCCTGATGGAGGTCGTCAGCTGTTATATCATTATTTCCGGATTTTGACTGTGCCTTTTCAATGGCTTGTTCTTCCGTTTTAGCGACGACGTAATCATCCTTGCCGTCACCATAGTACCAGGCTGGAATGCGCTGTCCCCACCAAAGTTGACGTGAAATACACCAGTCGCGGATGTTTTCCATCCAGTGGTTGTAGGAATTCTTAAACTTTGAGGGATGGAATTCGATATTGTCGTTCATCACATTTTCATGGGCTGGCCTAGCCAACTCATCCATCTTGCAAAACCATTGCAGCGAAAGACGCGGTTCAATGATGGCATCAGTCCGCTCAGAATAACCAATCTTATTTTGCATTTCTTCGATCTCAACCAGCTGATCACTCTTTTCCAGGTCTTTGATGATCAGTTCCCGGGCATCAAAGCGATTTTCGCCAATATAGTGCTCCGCAGCTTCACTCAGCGTGCCATCAGGATTGAGCATATTGATAATTTCCAGATCATATTTTTGACCGATCTCATAGTCATTTTCATCGTGTGCCGGTGTAATCTTCAAACAGCCGGTTCCGTACTCCATATCCACGTAGTCATCCGCAATAATGGGAACTTCGCGTTCCACAACCGGAATAATAGCTGTTTTTCCGATTAGATCTTGATAGCGTTCGTCATCGGGATGCACGCAAACAGCAGTATCTGCTAAAATGGTTTCGGGACGCGTGGTTGCAATCGTGACCCACTCGTCGCTGTCTTTAATTTTATAGCGGACGTGATAAAGTTTCGAGGTTTCTTCGCGGTGAATAACTTCTTCATCAGAAAGGGCCGTTTGGGCTTCCGGATCCCAGTTGATCATACGCTTACCACGGTAAATATAGCCGCGTTCGTAAAGCTCTATAAAGCAATCGACAACGGCTTCATATAAATTGTCTTCAAGAGTAAAGCGTGTGCGTTCCCAGTCGCAAGAGGCTCCGAGCTTGCGTAACTGCTGCAGGATTATTCCACCGTGTTCATCAGTCCAGTCCCAGGCGTGTTCTAAGAATTTTTCCCTGCTTAAATCTGCTTTGGTGATACCTTCTTTGCGAAGCTTTTGTACGACCTTGGCTTCAGTTGCAATAGAGGCATGATCAGTACCCGGAACCCAGCAGGCGTTTTTACCTTGCATGCGAGCACGGCGCACCAGCACATCCTGAATAGTATTGTTGAGCATGTGTCCCATGTGCAGGACGCCCGTTACATTGGGCGGAGGGATGACGACCGTATACGATTCGCGGTCGTCGGGCTCAGAGTGAAAAAAGCCGTTATCCTCCCAGAAGCTGTACCATTTGTCTTCGATACTGCCGGGATCAAAATGTTTTGGGATGTCTTGAGAAGCCGTGGGTTTATCCAAAATTATGAAAGCTCGTTTTGCAAGTTTCGATTTTCGCTATTTAAGTCGCAAAGATACGAAAAAGGAAAGAAGATGTAGAGTGGTTTTGAAGATCGATTAACAATATGATGTTTAATCATTTGATGGTTGGAATTAATACTAAATTAATATTAACAAATGATTATTAAAGAGTTTATTATTTGATTTTAAAATATTTTATGGCATAGTTGATAACTCATTAAAAAATATTGTTTAAAATCATCAGAGAGTTATGAAAAATAATCCATTAAGTTTTCTATTAATTCAATTAGTAGTTCTATTATTATTTTTTCAGGCCTGCCAAAAAAGATCTATTAGCGATTCTAATGTAAGTGAAAAATCAGCCGCAATAGAAAAGGAGGTAGATATTCCTCCCAGTGAAGGTTATGGAGTTAATGAGGAATTGGCCGTCTTTGTTGCGAAAAGATTTGCCAATGATCACTTTGGTAAAAGAAGTGATCATATTCAAATGAAAGGAAGTGGACAAAAAGAAGTAGAACATGTATTGGTAAAAACGAATGCAGTGGGAGATACGGTTGCTTATTTAATAAATTATGAGGAAAAAGGATTTGCTGTTATTCCTGCAGACCAAAGAGTACAACCCGTATTAGCTTTTTCGGAACAAAATAAAATGCCACTTAGCTTTGATGTGGCTTTACCGGGCGGTTTGAAGGGATGGCTTAAAGATGTTACACAAGCAATTGATAGCTTGCAGTCGCACACCGTAAAAGGGAAAAACAATTATAATAAGCATCCGGGATGGGTTTCTTTCACCTCAGAGTCTTTAAGAGCTAAAGAACCAATCGATCCGCCAGGGGGTGGAGATTGTGAAGATGAGATAATAGAAAAAGGTCCATTATTACAAACAGAATGGGGCCAAGATGAAGGGTATAATAATAAAATAGATAATTACAACTGTTCTACTACGGTCAATGGTAAGCCTTTAACAGGTTGTGTAGCTACTGCAATTGCACAAGTAGTAAGATATCACGAGTATCCTAACTATGTTAATTACGGTATCATGCCGGATGACAGTATATTCGCTTATCAACAACCTACAGGTACAAATGAAGTAGCTACATTGATGGATGATGCAGGGAAAACTACTTTTACCGATTGGGGATGTAATGCTTCAACCGCCTACACAAATGATATTCCCTACTCCTTGGAAGGTTTTTTTGGTTATTCCAGTTCTGTAGATGTACAGGATTATGATAGGAATGATGTTATGTCTGAAATAGATGCGAGTCGCCCAGTGATTTTAAGAGGCGACGATGGAGGAAGTACCGGACATGCCTGGGTTGCAGACGGATATCGTGACGTATATGATTGTTCCGGAGGATATGGCTATCTGTTTTTTCATATGAACTGGGGATGGGAAGGAGCATATAATGGGTTGTATTCTTTTGATGATTTTACCCCAGGGTCAAGTAATTACAATAGTGATAAAAAACAGGTCGTAGGAATTAAACCGTAATTATTAAACGTATTGTTATGCGATATATAACCTTTGCAATTGTGTTGTGCATTATATTCTTAAACTTCATTTCGTGTTCTAACAGCACTGGTGGGGTTGGGGACCCTCCGCCCCATGAGGAGGTGTTACTATCATTTGTTGATGAACAGGGAAATGACAGGCTGGATCCCAATCATAGCAGTCCATTTACTGAAAACAATCTTGAAATTTATTACCTAAAAGATGGCAAGAAAGAAAGGGTATTTGAGGGTAATCTTGATTATCCCAAAAATTTTAAGCTGTATATTTCTGAAGGAGAAGAGCATTCTAAAATGATGCTTTGGATAAGTAACCATGTGGAAGAAGATGGTTACACCAAAACTTTGATTGAGTTTCCAGGTGGTACTACGGATACGGTAACGATGGAACCGTTAAACGAACATGCCAACAGTGCTAAAAGGCTTTGGTATGACGGAGAGCTGGTCTGGATGGTGGATTCGGATTATACAATGCCTATCGAAATCACCAAACCTGTTACAGCTGACTGACCATTATTGAGAAGAAAAACCACATGTCATCCTGTCCACCAATTGACGGATCAGGATCTATAGAAGAGGATATTTATCTAATTCCTATGCTCTGCGTCGGGACGAACAACTTGGGTCACAATGCAGAGCATTGTGACTAGATCTTTTATCACGGAGAACTATTTGGTAAATTGCTCTACCGGAGTCACCAGGTGAGGTTATTTTTAATTTCCCGCCAGTTATCTTGAGTTTCTTGAATAAAAAGCTCTCGCAGCAGAACTACGGAAGCTATATAAATTAGGTTGAATTATAGATTCTGAAACCCCGAGTGATCGGGGCACAGCAAGTTCAGAATGACACGGTACTTTAATTAGCTGGTCCGCTTCAGCAACACGCCAAAGTGTCCGTCGCAGCCGTGCTTGTGTGGAAAGGTCTGATATGCCAGTCCGCCGTGGACCATTACTTCATCCGGCACATATCCTTCGACCGATTGCATCTCGAAGTTATCGTGTCGGTCCAGGAAGTTCATGACCTGTTCCATATTTTCCTCTTCTTCGAGTGAGCAGGTACTGTATACCAAGCGTCCGCCTTTTTTGACCATTTCCGCGGCAGAATCGAGCAGCTCAGCTTGCAATTCAACAGCGTTATCAAGTGAATCTTGATCACGACGCCAGCGTAAATCAGCTCGTTTACTAAGCACCCCTGTTCCGGTACAGGGCGCATCCAGCAGAACCCTGTCAAAATAATTCTGGTATCTAAGGACATCAGACAGTAACATATCTTTTTGTACCGGTTAGACAATGGAAACCCCGATTCTCAGCATTTCAGATGCCAGGGCCAAAATCTTGTTTTTTTCGATATCCCAGGCATGAATACACCCTTTGTTTTCCATGGCCTGTCCTGCATGGCCTGTTTTTCCACCAAGGCCGGCACAGGCATCAAGAATTGTTTCCCCGGGCCGGGGATCCAGAAGGGGGATGATCATCTGGGCGCCTTCATCCTGTACCTG
>CAYNKF010000191.1:0-5181 GCA_964397705.1 uncultured Balneolaceae bacterium
GCAAGGTCACCACTCAGCGCTACACTAGAACCCATATTCCCCTTTCTGCTCGTATCTGACAGCACTAACTGAGCTTTTTGGCTCCAAGAGCCATCATCAGACTTTTTGAAAAAATAAGCTGTTCCTCGTTCATCTTCACGTGCCGGAGCACCGATAAGTATTGCATCTTCGTCAGTTGTCATTGAAGCTCCAAAACCGTTGCCAATTTCTCCATCAATTGCGGAAATTTTAAATTGTACACTCCATTCACCATCAATACGTTGATAAACATGTACGAGTCCAGGTTGATGAGGATTAGTCGCCTCACCAATAAAGACCGTTCCATTATTCACTGAAACGGACCGAGCAAAACCTGCCATAGCTTCCAATTCTCCTGAACTTGTTGTCTGGGCTTCAGCCGAATAAAAAGTTGTTGAAAGAAAAAGAACTAAAAAGAGTATCAGTAAACGTTTCATAGAAATATTTTTTAAGGCTTTCTTTGATTGGCTCTCTTATTTATTAAAATACTTTTTGATAAGCAACTGTTTCAAAGTAAAAAAGCGTTAAGCATCTCCGGCTCCCCCTCCCTTATGCATACTCTAAAGTACTTGCCGAACCTCGAACAGCTTCCTGTTGAAATGTGAAGACGAAGGTTGTGCCTTCTCCATTTAACTTTGAGTTCAGCTCCAAGCTGGGCTATTAGCGAACTTACCAGTTTAACCCCAAGGCTGCTCCTTTCGTCAATGGCGAAATCAACCGACAACCCCTTACCGTTATCCTGGATCGAAAATTGAGTATTTGTACCTAAAAGATTAATGAGTAAAATGGGGTTTTCACAAATGGTAGAGCCAAGCCAGACTAATTTATCCAGCTCTTTTTTCAATATTTTCATTGGCAACTTTATACTTTCCTAGCTTGTTAAGACGTGCTAATTCTAAAGCTTCTGGAAATTTTGAATGCGGCATGTAATTAGTATGTAAATGATAAAATGGGTAAAAAGGGATATGTTCAATCAGGGGCGTATAGTCCCTTTTCAAAGTACTTAGATTTGAATATGGCTACGAAAAAGATAACCCACGGTAGGTAATGAAGTAGATGATAGAATTCTTCGATAGGAATCGAAGGATATTTTTTTTCTATTACCCATCCCACAGGGGGTTAAAATACACTAATAGGAGTTAGAAAGCACTAATCTCTCTTTATTGAATAGAAATTCTACACTGAGGTTTAAAGCTATTTTTAAAAATTAAATTGCTCACTGCTTTGCAATTACTAGGCATTATTAAGCACAAAGGTTACTTTCGCGTTAACACGGTACTTCTCGATATGGTTATTTGTAACTATACCCTGAATATTTTCACAGTTAACACTCTTAATGTTATGCACCGTTTCGGACGCTTGTTTTACCGCATTTTCCACTGCTTCTTCCATCGTGCTGCCCTCTGCTATAACTTCAATAACTTTTGCTAATGACATAACTACTCCCTCTTTTTGGAATTATGTTTAAGGTAGCTTCTTTCATAGAAAAAACCTCCTTTTAATAAAAATTAGCTAATAACACATCATCCATTTGTCCGAATTATCCCTTTTCTTCTGTAGGCAAATCCCGGGACAGCACCTATTTGTTACTTAACATTACTCTTTCTCATAACCGGTCATCTCAATAAAACCATTACCGCCAATTTTCCCACCATTCATCTCTCCCGAAACTGATAACGTACCTTCGTAATATCGAACCGATACATCCATCTCCTGATCGGGAAAAAGTGGGGTCATTTTTAATGAAAGGTCGAATTTCGGAATCTCCATTTTCCATGAAGAGGGATACACTGATTTGCTGTGGGGACTCTCCCAGCGGTCTAACACTTCGATCTGTACATCACTTGGGCTAATCGTCGTTTTTTCTCCTTCCGGACTGATCAGAGAACCGGTCGTGAATTTACTTACAGATCCGTCTTGATTACGCAACTGATAATACATCAAATCATACCCATTTGACAACTGGATGGAGAACCAATCCCATCCTTCCTGCCCAACATCCAAGGCCGAGGTACTCCACTCATGATCCATCCAACTCGAACCCGATACTTCAAAGCTTTCCCCATCAATCTTGATCGATCCACTAGATTGCATACGCGTGAAAGCAAGGTAATAAGAAGCATTTCCCACCCCTTCTCCTTTGCGATCATACCCTTGCTCTCCTTGTAATACCAACGGTTTATCTGGACTAACACTCAAGTTTAGAGATGGTCCGTCTTCCATACTTGCGGTAATTTGCACCGGAAAGTTTTTGTTGGTAGCACTGTTAAAATCAATTCGCCTAATCTCCCAATCTTCTACCCAAATTCTATAAGGATCTGACTGCGCACCGGCCAACCCTGCTGCTCCTCGACTGTATCGCTCTTCAAAAACATGACTCTTACACTGAACATCGGATATTGCAAAATGTCCCAAGTAGAGTTGATTGGTTTTCCAGTTCTTGCCAAAAGCCAAGCTATCTGTATCCCCTTCGGGTGGACTTAACTGATTCCGAAATATCGTAAACTGGTATCCAAATTGGCGTCCGCTTTCAGTAAACAAATTGCCGGTATAATACCACCACTCCGTCTTGTATCCGGGGTGTGGCCCGTGATCTTCCGGAAAGATAAATGCTCTGGGTCCGGTCGCTCGCTTGTACCCTTCTAAATTACCGCCGCCCATGGCCTCTGCTACCGATACGGAGGCCTCGATCTCAGGCTCTTCATCGGCAGCATACCAAAACCCAAAACCTAAGCCGATAAATAAAAGAATTGCACCAATAGACCAGAAAAAGTTCTTCATAATACTGTTGTTATTCATTTCTTAATGCATCAGCAGGATTGGATTGCGCCATCTTAAGCGACGGGTAAATCCCGGCCAGTAATGCAGCAATGATCGCTAATCCCACCGCTTGCAATAGGATGCCCGGTGATATCATGAATTGTAACGTCCAACCGAACGAGCGCAGATTAATCACATATACCAAGATATAGGCCATAAGAATACCCAACGGAATTGACAAAATACCGGCCATGATTCCCATGGTTCCGGTTTGGGTAATCACATAGTTCCACAATTGTCCGGGCGTCATGCCATTAGCCCTAAGAACCGCATGCTCTTTTGATCGCTCCAACTGTAGTGCCATTAATGCACTTAAAATACCAATAAAAGCCACCAGCATTGCCAACATTCGCAGGACAATCGTAACCGTGAACGTGCGGTCAAATATCGCTATGGATGCTTCCCGCAATCCGCGATTTGATCGGATAAAAACCTCCTGCATCCCTTCTGCTATACTCCTGAGCTTTTCTACCAGTTCGTCGACCTCCATTCCATCGACGGCATACAATGCCAATCCTGAAATGGCCTCATCATCAAAATATTGATTATATACATCCCGATTGATCGTAATCGTTCCAATATCCGAAGCATAATCAAAGTTAATGGCCTGGACCTGAAATCACGCCTTCCCTTGTTCCGTCCGAATAAAAATCGAATCCCCCAGCGCCACATTATTTCTATAGGCATATACTTCGGATATCATTACAATATTTTCGTCTGTGTAACGCTGCCAGAAGTTTGGAGCCTCTTGCTTAAGCTGATAAGTCCGTTGTGCACTGGCTCCCTGGTCAATAGCTACCAGATTATCAGTACCAAAATTTGTGCTCACATCCACGCTTCGAACACTGTGATAATCGGCAACACCCTCCGTTTCTTTTAGCAAATCCACAAGCTTGGGATCAAGTTCGGCATCAGCTTTTCGAGATACGGCACTGGGCGGCTGCACATAAACATCGGCTTGGAGCTGTGTTTCCAGCCATGAAACGACTGTCGTTCGAAAACTATCTACCATGATCCCTACTCCAACTGTTGCTGCTACAGCAACTACTAGTGCTGCGATAGCCACCGATGTCCTGCTTAATTCCGTCACAACGCCGCGGACCGACATCTTACCAATCAGTCCGTTGAGTTTCCCAAAGATCGGTCGGAATATATGAGCCATGCCAACGACCAACAGTGGAATCATCAGTGAAAATCCGACTATCAGAAATAACAGTGATGAATATCCGGCGGCAATACCTCCGCCCGGGATCATCAAAATACCAACCCCGATGAGGCCAGCACAGAAACCGGCTCCGGCTAAAAACCAAAGACGTTCCATTATTTTTGATTCATTGGATGAGCGTTTTAACACCGTTGAAACCTCAGCTTCTGAGGCTTCTCGCGCCGGCCAGAATGATGCAATTAATGTTGCTCCAATACCCAGTATCGTTGCCTTTGCGAGTGGATATACCCCAATAGAAAGTTCCTGAACAGAAAGTACAAAGTAGAGGTCGTTAATCGATTGGGTGACCAGTTTCAGCAATACCTGGGCTAAAAAGTATCCAGATACGATTCCAATTACGGTCCCAATGAGTCCAATTAATGCCGCTTCTTTAAGGATATTGGTGAGAATCTCCTGCTTAGTCGTACCTAATGCTCGGAGTCGTCCGATCAGTTGACGCCGTTGTACCACCGAAAACGTCATGGTATTATAGATCAAAAACATCCCTACCAGCAGAGCCAGCATGCTTAAAGCCTGCAGGTTAAACTCAAAAGCCCGCGTCATCTGTGCTACCGTTTCTGACCTTGAATCGGAGCGATTTATGGTTGCTCCATCCGGCAGCAGCGATTGAATTATTGAAACAGATTCTTCGGTATTTTTGGGTAATATAAGATCAATCCGCGATAGTTCCCCCTGCATTTTAAATAACTGTTGAGCCGTGCTGATATCTACGACCAACAAGTTTTCCAGTGCCCGTTTGCTTCGATCATTGCTGGCATCAATGGTACCAATAAGTTGTAGGCTATATGCTCGCCCCCCTACTGATAACTCCAATGTATCGCCAACAGAAACGCCAAGCTCATGTGCCACGGCTTGGGCTACAAGGCCCGTATTTTTTTCGCTTATAAATTCAGAAAGTTCAATACCGGCCTGTTGACTGGCAAAGTCACGGAATGGCCCTTCAGCTAAAGGATCAACACCTAAAATTTGAAACGTTCGGTTCAACCCATCAATCCGGCCATATCCTTCAACCACAGGAGCTGATTTTCTGATTTTCCCCTCAAGCCGAATCTTCCGGTACACGTCTTCATTCAGGTTTTCGGCCGCTTCTTTCAGAAGCCCCGCGGCTGTTTTTATGC
>CAYNKF010000192.1:0-5150 GCA_964397705.1 uncultured Balneolaceae bacterium
ATTGTTTCTCAGCAAGATATTCCCCGTTTTAATGAATTGAATGTTATCGCTTCCATGCAGCCTACTCATGCTACTAGCGATATGAACATGGCAGAAGATCGCGTGGGACCTGAACGTATCAAAGGCGGTTATGCTTGGAAAACCTTTGTTAATCAAGGTACGACACTGGCTTCCGGGTCAGATTTTCCAGTGGAACATGTAAACCCATTCTATGGCCTGTATTCTGCGGTAACACGGCAAGATCATCAAGGAAATCCCGAAGGCGGTTGGTATCCATCTGAAAGTTTAAGTCGTGAACAGGCGCTTCGTTCTTTTACGCTAGATGCTGCTTATGCTGCACATCAGGAAGATATGCTCGGCAGCTTAGAGCCGGGTAAGTGGGCTGATTTTATTCTTATAGATCGGAATTATTTCGAAGTCCCGGAAATTGAGATCTGGCAGACTAAAGTGCTTGAGACCTGGATGGGTGGCAAAAAAGTATATTCTGCAGACGATTAATTGTTTATCCATGATCATCCGTTTAGAACAATTAAATCCTACTATTGGCGATATTAATGGTAATAGTGCACTGATTGAGCAGGCTATGGCCAGTGCAGAAGCAAATAATATGGATTTACTGGTATTGCCGGAATTGGTAGTTTGCGGATATCCACCGATGGATTTAATTGAACGCCGGGCTTTTTTGGAGGCCATGTATCAAGCGAACGAACGAATTGTATCAAATTCCGGTGATACTGCAGTGTTATTTGGGACGGTAACTCCTAATTACAGTACCGGACGCAAATGTTTTAACAGTGCGATCTTGGCGCGGAATGGGAAAAAGATTACAGAGGTACATAAAACATTACTTCCTACTTATGATGTATATGACGAACTTCGGTATTTTGAGCCTAATAATACTTTTGAATGCATAGAGTTTAAAGGGGCAAAAATTGGGATTACGGTATGTGAAGACATTTGGCATAATTTTGAGCTTCCCTATTTGACGTATGATGTAAATCCTGCAAAGGAATTGGTGAAGAAGGGAGCGGAAGTAATTTTGAATCTTTCAGCGTCGCCATATACTCGAAACAAACCTCAGAGTCGTCAAAGAATGTTGCAGCAGCATGCTGAAAAATTAGAAGTACCCATTTTTTATGCTAATCAGGTAGGCGGAAACACAGAGTTAGTTTCGGATGGTGACTCCATGGCTATTAACAGTAGTACTGAGGTAGTGGGACGAGCTCCGCTTTTTAAAAAAAGTCATATTGATCTCGACTGGGAGCCCGAGGCAGGTACACTAGAAAATATAGGACCAAACCCTGTCAATATACCAAAGAAAATTGCCCAGATGTTCAGTGCCTTGAAGTTGGGGTTGCAGGATTATCTCAATAAAACAGGTATAGCCGAAGATGTTGTTTTAGGATTAAGCGGTGGCATTGATTCTGCTTTAGTTGCTGCCATTGCAACAGAAGCGTTAGGCGAAGAAAATGTGGTTGGAATTACAATGCCTTCAGAATTTTCATCAGAAGGAAGCGTTACTCATTCACATCAGCTGGCTCAAAATCTTGGGATAGAGCTGCAAGAGATAGCGGTCAAAGAGCTGTATGATCAGTTTAATACTGCTTTGAAGCCGCTTTTTAAAGATGAACCTTTTGGAGTGGCAGAGGAAAATTTACAGCCGCGCATTCGGGGCACATTGTTAATGGCTTACTCTAATAAATTTGGTAATATGTTACTAAGCACCGGTAATAAATCTGAGCTGGCTACTGGTTATTGTACGTTATATGGCGATATGGCCGGAGGTTTAGGGGTAATTGCTGATCTGTATAAGCTGGAAGTGTTTGAAATGGCTCGTTGGCTGAATGAAGAATATTATGGCGAAGAAATTATTCCCTCAGCAATAATCAACAAGCCGCCGAGTGCCGAATTGCGTCCTGATCAAAAAGATGCGGATAGTTTGCCGGAATATGATATTTTAGATCCTATCCTGGAGGCTTATATTGAAAAACAGCACTCTATTGCAGAAATTGCCGAACAGGGCTTTGATATTGATACCGTTCGGGAAATTGTTGCATTGGTTGATCGTAACGAGTATAAGCGCTTTCAGGCAGTTCCTGCACTCAAAGTTAGTGACAAGGCTTTTGGGACGGGTCGGCGTTGGCCGTTGGTACAGCGTTGGACAAACAATCGAAATTGACGTTATTACAGAAGCGCATCAACAAAAAATTAACTCTATATTAAAAAATTTATGCATAATAAGTTACAGCTATTACTTGTTTTTATCCTAATCATGGGTGTTGCTCCTACATTGGCACAGGAGCAGGATAAAGATATACAACTTGAAGAAAGTCCTATGCCTGCCAAGCTGCTTCCTTATAATAATCCCATGACATCGGGTGATGATGATTTTTCGGCAGAAGAGGCCCGACCCAAAGAAAAGCTCGACAACTTTCAGAAAGATTTGATGCGCCGCATCGCTGATATATATCGCATGCATGTAAATGCCATTGAGGCACAAATACAGGATGATCCTTTAAGTGCTGAGACCCACATTACTGATGCTCTTAATGCCATGCAAAACCTCTTGGATACTTATCCAGAAGTACAATCTAACAAACGCTTTAGTGCACTGTATCGATCGGTAATGACCGAATACCGAGAGTTTTATGGAGTTGAAGATTCTTCGAAAGAGGTTAAAGGCGAGATTTTTGCCATTCAGAAAGAGTTGTATTCTGAAGAAGACTGGATGAATGAAAATGAGGAGTATGTACTTCCGGAGAATATTACAACCCCCAAAACCGAAGTGCCGCTGGTTCAAAACCGCCAGGTCAATCGTCACCTGATGTACTATACGCTTAAACGTCCAGAGGTAATGGAAACTTGGTTGCAGCGTACC
This sequence comes from uncultured Balneolaceae bacterium, assembly GCA_964397705.1. GTDB lineage: Bacteria > Bacteroidota > Rhodothermia > Balneolales > Balneolaceae > Fodinibius. The sequence goes on from CAYNKF010000192.1 coordinate 2,879, forward strand.
AAAAAGTACTTTCCAATGATGGAAAAGATTTTTAGAGATGAGGGGGTGCCAACCGAATTAATTCACCTTGCGATGGTAGAAAGTGGATTAAATCCCGAGGCAAGAAGCTGGGCTTCGGCCGTTGGAATGTGGCAGTTTATTCGGGCAACAGGCTCTATGTATGGCTTGGAGGTTAATTGGTGGATTGATGAACGCCGCGACCCCGAAAAGGCTACACGAGCAGCGGCTCGACATTTAAAGGATCTCTACAATATTTGGGGTGATTGGCACTTGGCCATTGCTAATTATAATATTAGTCCCCGTGGTTTAAAAAGAGCAATCAGAGCAGCCGGTGAAGAAGATTACTGGGCCGCACTGCCTTATCTGCCACGTGAAACTCAGGGGTATGTGCCCGGATTTATAGCAGCGACTATGATTGAGATGAATCCCGAGCAGTTCGGATTCAAAGGGACCTATGAAGCCAATGAGTATGATTACGAAGTTTTTGAGGTTGCGCCACTGATGCCTCTTGATGCTTTGGCCGATGCTGCAGGTATTACCACAGAAAAACTCAAAAAATATAATCCTGAGCTGCTACGGTGGGCAACACCTCCGGGAAGTAGCTATCCGTTAAAATTGCCCACGGGTACCAAAGAGCAATTTGCAGCGAATTACGATGACATTCCCAAAGAGGAACGCAGCCAGAATGTAGCGATGCACACGGTAGATAGAGGAGAAACATTGGGATATATAGCCCGCAAATATGGTACTTCGGTTCGTGCACTTTATGAGACGAATGAAAGTCTTTCTAATACCATTTATCCGGGTCAAAAAATTGTTGTGCCACTGGCACCGGGAAGCAGTGAAAAGATTGCTGTTAATAAACCTACGCACCAACCCCGAGGGAATACCTCTACTAGACAAGGACGATCAAAGTCTAAAGCGCCGGCTAATTCAGCTCAGCTTAGTTACAAGGTAAAAAAAGGTGATACGATTGGTCATATTGCAGAATGGTATGATGTCCGGGCTTGGCAAATACGTTCTTGGAATGGAACAACAAACTATATTCGTCCCGGAGAAAATCTAACAATTTATGTTCCTCAATCGAAGCAGTCATATTACAGTCAGATCAACAGCATGTCGTTTAGCAAGAAACAGAAGCTGGAAAGTGAGCAGCGGTCCGGTAAAGATATCACCGAAGCTTATTTGGCATCAGCTGATGACGGGGAAGATATTACTTATACGGTCCAATCTAATGATACGCTGATTCAGATCGCTAATTCATTTGGTGTGTCTGTAACTCAGATAAAACGCTTGAATAATCTCAATGGATCAAGAATTTTTGTTGGTCAGCAGTTGAAGATTAAATAAGATATTCTTCAATGAGTAAAATGAGGAAATTTATAGTTGCCGGACTGCTGGCGCTGACCTCCTTGGCGCTTATAGGTGTGGCACGTAACCCAGATATTTATTTCCTCATCAAAAAGAACTTCACCATTTTTAGTGAGGTGTATCGCACAGTTTCCCTGGAGTATGTGGATGAGGTAGATCCCGAAAAACTGATGCGTAAAGGGATTGATGCGATGCTGGAATCGCTTGATCCCTATACCGTGATGGTTGATGAAGCGCAACAGCAAAATATGGAGATCATCAGTCGAGGCAGTTATGGGGGGGTAGGTTTGGACGTGGGATTCCAGGGCGGTCAAATTGTAGTAGTCGCACCTATTGAGGGATATTCGGCCCACCGTAAAGGAATCCGTGCTGGTGATATTATTAAAAAGGTTGATGGTGTATTGGTTGATAACTTGATGCCCGAGGAAGTGCAGGGTTTAATAGATGGAGAACTGGGATCCACAGTTACGCTAACGATTAAGCGGTATGGTATAGAACCCCCCATAAAGTTTGAGCTGGAACGCCAGCGCATTGAGGTGAGAAATGTTGGATATGCCGGTTTGGTGGGAGATACTAAGAATATTGGCTATATCCTGTTGAATCATTTTTCTCAAGGCACGGCAGACGAAGTTCGTAAAACGATTGAAGACCTTACTACAAGCAAACAGCTTCACGGTATAATATTGGACCTTCGTAATAATCCCGGTGGATTGTTAGAAGAGGCTGTAGGTATTGTTGATAAATTTATCCCGCAAAACCAGATGGTTGTTGAAACGCGGGGACGTCAAAGTAAGCACAACAACATATTCTCAACGAAGGAAACTCCTATTTTACCGAATATGCCACTGGTGGTACTGCAAAACGGAGGTAGTGCCACCAGTGGCATATTCGGTAAAATAGG
>CAYNKF010000193.1:0-5141 GCA_964397705.1 uncultured Balneolaceae bacterium
AGAGCGTTCTGTGAAAGTTACCGATCATTCTTATCGCGATCGTGACGTGGCTTTTTTGAATGATTCTACCCTTATATTTGCCAGTGATCGCAACGGTCAATATGATCTCTTTTCCATTCGGCCTTCACAGAAAGATACCAACGACCTTTTTGAAAGCCTCCAATTCCAAACGAAACAACTTACGGATACCAAAATGGGCGAACGCAATCCGGTGGTTTCACCCGACGGTAAAAAAGTAGCCTTCAATCGCGGGCGGGGACAACTGGTTGTATCAGAAATTTCCGGCCGAGATAATATCGGGGAAGAAACTATTTTGGTTGATAATGGATGGGCAGAAGCCAGTGATGTAGCCTGGAGTCCCGATAATGAATGGCTTGCGTACTCGATGCCCGATCTCGATTTCAATCATGAAATTTACATCCATCCCGCAGATAATTCAAAGGAACCGGTCAATATTAGCAAGCATCCGCGTCCTGATACTGATCCTGTTTGGAGCCCCGACGGCAGCAAGCTCGCATTTTTATCTAATCGCAATAACGGTGATGATGATGTCTGGTTTGCCTGGCTTAATAAGCGCGACTGGCAACGTACGAAACTCGACTGGGACAAAAGTAAAAATCCGGAAGTAGTATCTCCCGAAGATACGGTGGGAGTAGATGTATCCATTGACTTTGATGGCCTTTATAAACGATTATACCAGGTTACTTCGATGCCCGGCGACGAATCGAATATTGTTGTCTCTAAAGATGGACAAACATTCTACTTTGTAGGCGATGATGCTGATGAAGACATCTATAAAGCAAAATGGGACGGCAGCCAGATTTCCGCCCTTACTGATAAAGGCGTAAATCCCTATGACCTTCGCTTGAACACTGATTTAAACAGCCTCTATTTTATGCAGGGCGGTGGAAAAATCGGACGCTATAGTCTCGATAAAAATAGCCTTGAGCAACTGCCTTATCGTGCGAGTATGAAGATCAATCACAATAAACAACGGGAACAGATTTTTGAGGAAGCATGGCGAAAACTGAATGTCAATTTCTATGATCCCAACTTTCATGGCCAAGACTGGGCAGCTCTTAAAAACCATTACAAGCCATGGGCGCTGAAGACATCAACAGATCGAGACTTTCAGGATGTTGTGAACATGATGCTTGGCGAACTTAATGCCAGCCACATGGGCTTTTACGGATCAGATCGCGCCGAAACACAAGAAACCCGAACCGGGATTATTGGCGCTGAGGTTGAACCTGTTTCTAATGGAGTTCGCGTTGTTCACGTGGTTCCCAATTCTCCGGCTGACCGTGAAATGAGCACGCTAAATGTTGGCGAAGTCATTACCGCTGTGGGCGGACAACAAGTTGCCGAAGTAGATAATTATTACAGTTTGCTATCCGACAAAGTTGATACTCCGATCCTGCTTCAGGTTCAAAGCTCTGAAGGAGAAACACGAGAAGTTGTTATTGAACCTACTGATGATCTGGGCGATCAGCTTTATAACGAATGGGTCGAAAAGCGCAAAGAGCTTACCGAAAAATATTCGAATGGACGCTTGGGCTATATCCATGTTGAGGGCATGAACTGGCCCAGCTTTGAGCGTTTTGAACGTGAGCTTGTGGCCTCCGGTGAGGGTAAAGAAGGGATCGTTATAGACGTACGATACAACGGGGGCGGCTGGACAACCGATTACCTGCTTACCGTGTTAAAATATCGCCAACACGCCTATACGATTCCCAGAGGAGCAACAGACAATATCTCAAAGGATAAAACCAACTTCCGTGAACACTATCCTTTCGGTGAGCGGTTGCCACTGTCCAGCTGGACCAAACATTCTATCACCCTGGCTAATCAGAACAGCTATTCGAATGCAGAGATCTTTTCACACGCATACAAACAGCTGGATCTGGGTACCTTGGTAGGTGAACCAACGTTTGGCGCTGTTATTTCGACAGGAGGAGCCGGCCTGATGGGTGGTTCGTATATTCGACTGCCTTTCCGTGGTTGGTTTGTCAAAAATACCGACAACAATATGGATCGTGTTCCGGCTGTTCCTGATATTGAGGTAATCAATCCCCCGGATTACAGAGTCGGCGAAGATGTTCAGCTAAAAAAGGCTGTTGATGAATTACTCAAACAAATAGATCAGAAAGAATAGCAGTTCTATTCGGGCTGGGAAGAATCCTTACCTTGGTATAATGATAAGATTCGAAGCACCGATCTACCAGGTCGGTGCTTTTTTTATGCATAAATGCGACTGCTCGGTATCACCAATATTGCATGGTTGCAATAGTACCAAATCCACTTCGGATTTACTGATTTTTAATCAGCGTAGAATACCACTCTGTTTATCCTAGAATCTCTTTTTCAAATAACCATTTAATAAACATCCGTGGCACATCTATTGCAATTATAAATTGTAGAAAGTGCAATAAGTGCATCCCGTAAAAAAAATTTATGAGATGCTTCCTAACAAAAGATGAGAGGTATCCACTATGAAAGCACTCGTTTATCACGGCCCGGGCAATCGCAAATATGAAGAGAAGCCCAAGCCAACCATTCAAAAAACAACCGACGCCATTGTCAAGATCACAAAAACAACCATTTGTGGTACCGACCTCCATATTCTAAAGGGTGATGTTCCTGCTGTTGAAGATGGAACTACTTTGGGCCACGAAGGGGTTGGCATCATCGAGGAGGTGGGAGACGGAGTATCAAACTTTAAAAAAGGTGATCACGTACTTATAAGCTGTATCACTGCTTGTGGCAAGTGTGATAACTGTAAACGTCAGATGTATTCTCACTGTGAAGACGGAGGATGGATTTTGGGACATATGATCGACGGTACCCAGGCTGAATACGTCCGCATCCCTCATGCCGACACTAGCCTGTACCACATCCCCGAAGAAGCCGACGAGGAAGCTTTGGTAATGCTGAGTGATATTTTACCTACTGGTTTTGAAGTGGGCGTACTCAACGGCAAAGTAAAACCCGGTGACGTTGTAGCTATTGTAGGAGCCGGCCCCATTGGCCTGGCGGCACTCTTAACCGCTCAGTTTTATTCTCCTGCTGAAATTATCATGGTTGATCTTGATGACAATCGCCTCGAAGTATCTAAGGAATTTGGGGCTACTGACACGGTGAACAGTGGTGACGAAAATGCTGTAGACAAAATAATGGAACTCACCAACGGTAAAGGAGTAGATGTTTCCATTGAAGCCGTTGGAGTTCCAGCCACTTTTGATATCTGCCAGGATATCGTCAAAGCGGGAGGACAGGTCGCGGTGGTAGGTGTTCATGGTACCAGTGTAGACTTAAAGCTGGAAGAATTGTGGATCAAAAATATAACTATGACCACCGGTTTGGTTGACACCTATACCATTCCCATGCTTATGAAAACCGTGGGATCCGGGGAACTGGAACCTGATCAGCTGATTACCCATCATTTTGATTTAGACAAAATAATGGAGGCTTATGATACTTTTGGCAATGCTTCTGAAGAAAAAGCCCTTAAAGTAATCCTCGAAAATAAATAGATAGATAAATAACCTTCAGCTTATCTGTTTGTAACTATAAAGCCCGTACTTTTTGTGCGGGCTTTTTTTATTCAAAAAATAATTTTCTCTTTTTCCTATCATTCTTCTATTGCTATTCCCCTTTCATTGTAGGATGAAAGGAGCAAATATAATCCACTATTTCATTTACTAACACTTTCGTTAAAGTAAATGTTATGGAATCCCCTTCTCTAACAACATTTATCCCCTCACTCTCAGCATATATTCCCTTGCTATTACTCTGACCAAACAACTTATCACGATTTCCATTTCTAAAATCCAACCAATTATCACACACCTGTTAAGCTTTGCGTACCCGTTACACTACGGTAACTGGGGTGGAATTCGGATCAAAATTCTTTACTGCCTATTCGGATTGGCACCTGCTATTTTATCCATTACAGGTTTTATCATATGGCAAAAACGCAACAGCATGAAGAAATCCATTAAGATAGCCCGATCTAAGATGAAGGAAGCAATCTAAACACGACCAACCTGATTATTTACATAAGTAATCTAGCGTTCTCTTTTTTGGACAGATCATGCCTACCCGACTGAATACTCTGCACTACAAGGGGTACTTAATTATAGCATTGCTACACGTAATATTTAGCCTTGACTAACTTTTAGTATAGCTGTACTTTATATTTAGTCTTACCTAAAAATTATAGCTATGCGTTATTTCATACTCTTTGTTCTTCTGTTCTTGCCAATTTTAGTTTTTAGTCAAACTCCCAACGGGAAACTTGAGGGCAAGGTTACCAGCCAGAATGAAGCTGTCATGGGTGCTAATGTTGCTCTCAAAGAAATCCAAAAAGGAACTGCAACGAATAAAAAAGGGACTTTTAGTATATCTAACATAAGCCCGGGTACCTATACGGTCATAATATCTGCAGTAGGATATGTTAATTATGAGGAAAAAGTTACCATAAAACCTTCTGAGACCTCTACTCTTTATATACGTCTTAAAACAAAAACGGAAAAGCTGGACGAAGTAGTTGTTACCGGTACTATGAGAGAAACTTTTACCAAAGATTCCCCGGTGAAGGTAGCTGTGGTTACCCCCAAACGATTAGAACAGGGAAAAACGAGTTCCAATATCATGGACCTGATCAGCCATGTCAATGGATTATCAACACAGTTAAACTGCGGCGTTTGCGGTACTAATGCTATTCGTATTAATGGCGTTGAGGGACCTAATACTGCCGTACTTATCGATGGCATGCCTATCATGGGAGCCTTAGCTTCAGTCTATGGTCTCAATGGGATAAGTCCTTCAATTATTGACCGGGTGGAAGTAATTAAAGGTCCCCAATCTACCTTATACGGCACGCAGGCGTTGGGTGGGGTTGTAAACATTATTACTAAAAATCCCGAAACCACACCCACATTTTCAGCTGATGGCTATTTTAAAAGCACCGAAGAAGGGAATCTGAATATCGCCTCCTCCCCTGCCAAAGGCCGCTTCAAAGGGTTCTTTAGTGGTAATGTCCTGCTTATGGAAAACTATCTTGATAACAATAACGATAATTTTAACGATGTAGCTAAAAAATCTCGCGTCTCCCTTTTTGGAAAAGGAATGCTCAAAGG
>CAYNKF010000194.1:0-5133 GCA_964397705.1 uncultured Balneolaceae bacterium
AAGGCTTTATTGAAAGAAGAGAACACATCTTCCTCAAAATTGTTCTCAACGTATTTATTGAGGTGTTCTTTGAGAAGATCATTATCCTCTTCAGCAAGCTTGGCAATATTGCCGATAAGTACTTCCTCGGGAATATCTTCCGTAGAAGAATATTCCGCTGAAAAAGAACCGTTGACAAAAGTCAATCGGGCTCCTTCACTTTCAGGAAGATAATGTTCGCTGATATCCGGTACTTCCAAATCCAAATCGGAAGCCAGTTCATAAGAGTCCTTGTAAAGATCTCTGAGGCTAATGAACTTCCAGTCTTCAAGCTTTTTAGTCGGAAATGGTATATTCCGAACTTCCTCTGCCCCCTTAAGGCGGACTTCATCCAGGAATTTAGATTTTCCGTTTAGTGAGCCTTGGAAATTAAGTAAGTCTTGTAAAAACGTGCGTTCTTTTTGTTGCTTCACTTTACCCATTTGATTATAAAATTCTCCGTTTACAGTACAGATGCGTCTTCGGTTAACCAGTCGTATCCTTCTTCTTCAAGTTTTATCGCAAGATCTTTATCACCTGATTTCGCAATCTTGCCGTCAATCATTACGTGAACATAGTCAGGTGTCACATAATCAAGGATACGTTGATAGTGTGTAACTAATACCACAGCATTGTCTTCACCTGATAACTCATTGATGCCATTAGCAACAATCTTAAGTGCATCAATATCCAATCCGGAATCGGTCTCGTCAAGGAAGGAGAGCTTAGGTTGCAATACCGCCATCTGAAAGATTTCGTTTCTTTTCTTCTCGCCACCACTAAATCCTGCGTTGACGCTACGCTCAAGAAATTCCTCCTTCATATCAACAAGCTCAAGCTGTTTACGAGCATGATCCTCAAATTGCAGGGGATCGAGCTCTTCACGTCCCTGCTCTTCGGCAATTGTATTATATGCCTGACGAAGTAAATTCTTATTTGTTACTCCGGGAACTTCAACAGGATATTGGAAAGCAAGGAAAATGCCTAAATGAGCACGTTCATCTGCTTCAAGCTCAAGAATACTTTCACCGTTGAACAGGATATCACCCTGAGTAACCTCATAAGCTTCATGACCTGCAACTACTTTTGAAAGCGTACTTTTTCCACTTCCGTTAGGACCCATGATTGCATGGATCTCACCGTCATTAATTGTCAAGTTTACTCCTTTGAGGATCTTTTCTGATGGATCCTCTTCTACGCAAACGTGTAAATCTTTTATTTCTAACACTTTAACTTATTCCTCTAATATTTTTGATTAAAAAGTTTTCTGAATTGTTAACCTACGCTACCTTCGAGCTTAATGCCCAGCAATTTATCAGCCTCAACGGCAAACTCCATTGGCAGCTCCTGTAATACTTCTTTGGCAAAACCATTAACGATGAGTGAAATAGCATCATCTTCATCCATCCCACGCTGTTGTAAATAAAAGATTTGCTCCTCACCAACACGACTGGTAGAGGCCTCATGTTCTACTTTTGCTGTAGGATTTGCGGATTCAATGTAAGGGAAAGTGTGAGCACCACAGGTTTGCCCAATCAACATTGAGTCACAAACCGAATAATTCTGTGCTCCATCGGCACGCGGACTAATTTTGACCAATCCGCGATAGCTATTGTTAGATTCACCAGCCGAAATTCCTTTCGAAATAATTGTACTCTTTGTGTTTTTACCAACGTGAATCATCTTCGTGCCTGTATCAGCCTGTTGACGCTGATTAGTTACCGCTACTGAGTAAAATTCACCAACAGAACTATCTCCCTGCAAGATTACACTGGGGTACTTCCAAGTTATGGCTGAACCGGTTTCAACTTGTGTCCAGGAAATCTTTGAATTATCTCCACGACAGTGTCCTCGCTTGGTCACAAAGTTAAAAATACCGCCCTGCCCTTTTTCATCGCCGGAATACCAATTCTGGATAGTAGAATATTTGATTTCAGCGTCTTCGAGAGCAACCAATTCAACAACGGCTGCGTGCAGTTGATTTTCCTGATACATTGGTGCCGTGCAGCCTTCAAGATAACTTACATGGCTATTGTCCTCGCATATTATGAGAGTCCGTTCAAACTGTCCCGACTGCATATTATTAATGCGAAAATATGTAGAAAGCTCCATCGGGCATACAGTATCTTCGGGAACGTACACAAACGAGCCGTCAGAAAAGACAGCTGAATTCAATGCGGCGTAGAAATTATCCCCCTTGGGTACGACTGTTCCTAAATATTCCTTTACAAGTTCAGGGTGATCCTGAATAGCCTCTGAAATAGAGCAGAAAATAACGCCTGCCTCAGCAAGCTTCTCCTTAAAGGTGGTAAAAATGGATTCGCTGTCAAAAACCGCGTCTACGGCAATGCCTTGCAGCTGCTTCTGTTCTTGAAGAGGAATCCCTAGTTTTTCATACGTTTCCAAAATCTGGGGATCAACGTCTTCCAGACTTTCCGGTTTTTTACCATCTTTCTTCTTCGTAGAAGAGTAGTACTGGATGTTGTCAAAATCCGGTTTTTCATATTCAACATTGGGCCAGTCGGGCTCTTCCATCTGCTTCCACTTTTCAAAAGCTTCAAGACGGAATTCCAAAACCCATTCCGGCTCGTCTTTACGACGAGAAATTTCCCGGATGATATCTTCGTTTATGCCTGTGGGAAAATCTTCGTACTCCACATCGGTGGTAAACCCATACTTATACTCACCACCAACCATGGATTCAAGCGCTTCAGTTTCACTCATAAGAAATTATTGCGATATTTTACGATTTCAGCAGTTTGATTAAATAAACAGTAAAAGAATATGCTACGTTCGGAATCTAAATTTGGATTAATTCTAAGTAGTACTAATCAATCCGATATTTTGGCTTCCTAATCCGAGCCTTAAATATAAGGATATTTGGATGTAACTTAAACTTAATTCAATCACTTTTATTTACTGCATACATATTCTCTTAGTTGAGAATATCGAGCAGTATCAGATATATTTCCAATTGGAAATTGCTATATATCTGATCAGTACCATTTATCACCTCTACTATTGAAAGATCATAAAAACGTATTTACTCTGCCATCAAAATAGCTACACAAGCCGCATTAACAATATCCTGCCAGCCACACCCCCTTGAGAGATCCATCATAGGTTTGGCAAGTCCCTGTAGAATTGGTCCGGTTGCCGATGCCCCCGCAAGACGTTCTGTGATTTTATAAGCAATATTTCCGGCATCTAGGTTGGGGAAAATAAGTACATTAGCATCCCCCTTGATGGGTGAATCGGGAGCTTTTCGTTTGGCCACTTCGGGAACAAAGGCTGCATCAAACTGCAACTCCCCATCTATCTCAAGACCTGGCTCTTTTTGTTTGATGATATTCGTTGCCTTAACAACTAATTCTGTCCGCTCATGTTTTGCACTTCCCTTAGTAGAAAAGGAAAGCATTGCCACCTTGGGCTTCTCTTGGGTTAACAATTCATGCGTCCGAGCCGATTCAATAGCAATGTCAGAAAGTTGTTCTGCGTCTGGATACGGAACAACTCCGCAGTCGGCATATGTTAGCGGCAGCTGATTTTCGAGTGCCATTAGAAAAGTACTTGATATAGTCTTGATCCCTTCCCGAAGTCCAATACTATGAATAGCTGCTCGAATAACATCGCCTGTAGTAGCAATTGATCCAGCCACACAACCGTCAGCCTGACCCGATGCTACCAAAATAGCTCCCAAGTAAAGAGGATCATCTAGTTTGGCTCTGGCCTCCTTTCTGGTAATGCCCTTATGCTTTCTCCTTTTATATAGATGATCTGCAAGTGGGCTTTTGTTTATTGAATCACCGATAAACAGGCTTAATAAATCCTTTACTGTCTCTCTTTCGTTCTTATAATATGAGGTAATAATTTCTTCTTTGTCCCCTAAGAGCTTCACATCACAAATATTTTCTTCAACTAAATATGAAGCGGCCTGCAGCACTCTTGGGTCTTGGGCTTCCGGAAAAACTATGGTTCTATCTAATTTTGAAGCTCGTTCCCTTATCTGTTGAATAATTTCTTCATCCATAACCTAAAAAACTAAATTAAAAATATTATCGCGAGAACAGCCGTAGCAATACCAATCCACTGTCTAGTTGAAACCCTATCATTCCAAATAATCAATCCCAGAAACGTGCCTCCCAGAACATTTAATATATTTACCACGGGGTAAGCTATTGAACCGCTGATACCACCCAGTGCATAAATTAAAAAGATTGAAGAATATAAGTTAGGAATACCGATAGCCGCTCCCAGAAGGGCTTCTTTTTTTGTGATAAGCGGTCCTTTACGAAAGAGCGCAACAATCAATCCTATAATAAAAGCTCCCAAGAATACGAATCCCATAAAAGTAAGTTCGTTGAGATTCGTACTAAATTCTTCTTCGTATATCTTAAGCGAAGCATCAGCAAATCCGGATAAGACAAAGATTAAAATCAACAGCCAGGAAGCACTGATGGAACCAATTTTAATATCATTCTTTTTGGGGATGAGTAATAGCATTGCTCCAAAAACACCGACTATCCCCGCAATTTTAAGTCCATTTAAGAATTCGGCATACCAATATACTGATATTACCACTGGTATTAATAAGGACAATCGCATTGCAGCGATCGTAATACCCACTCCGTTTGTATGAACTGATTTGCTATATGCTACAAAATTCCCAATAAAAAAAGCACCAACAAGAATACAAAATGAGAGGAGAATGGTTGAATGGCTGACAAAAATAGATTCCAAATTACTCTCATACCCTACGAAAAAGGCAAAAATCGCAGCCACTATATAATTAACTGTAAGCGTATTAAGTGTACGCAATTTTTTTGATTCGGTAACCTTGAGCAGATGGGCGATAGTGAGAGAGCATACCGAACTTAGAACCAAGAATACAAACGCCATTATTGCCCTGCTAAATTCAATTGGGTATTACCGAGAAGCAATGGATCTTGGGGACGATCAAAAAGTCGACGGGATGTGTAGGAAACATTACGTTCCAGAAATTGATAGATATCTGACAAGGTGGTTCGTCGCTCTTGTAGGGCTTTAGCAAAAAAATACGGGAAGATATGATGCTTTTTATCTTCTCCCTCGTCTGACATATATAAACGAGATGGA
>CAYNKF010000195.1:0-5128 GCA_964397705.1 uncultured Balneolaceae bacterium
TAATTATTTTTTTATACCTTTCTGTCTTTTAAAAATTGCTATACGGCAATCAATATCACAAAAATATTTGTAGCATCTAATAGTAACAAGATCAGATTTTTAATTTTAATTTATGCCTTACAATAAAAATATGTATACCACCGGATATTATAAGGAACCGGGACCTAAGCTTGATGAAGAATCCCCTTTTGAGTCGATGTTAGAACGTTTTCGATTTGCGGCCGAAGTGCTTGAGCTTGATGAAGGGATGTTTCAATATTTAGCTAGTCCCGTTAAGCAGGTTACCGTTTCCATACCTATTGTCATGGACAGTGGAGATATCCGTGTTTTTGAAGGATATCGGGTTATTCATAATAACTTGTTGGGTCCTTCTAAAGGTGGAATTCGCTATGCTCCAGATGTAACACTTGAAGAGGTAAATGCATTAGCAGCCTGGATGACCTGGAAGTGTGCAATTGTAAATGTGCCATTTGGTGGGGCCAAGGGTGGTGTGCGTGTAGATCCTAAACAGCTTTCAGACGGAGAGCTGGAGCGGCTGACCCGTCGTTATACCGCAAATATGCTTGAGGTATTTGGTCCTGATCGTGATATACCTGCCCCTGATATGAATACTAATGAGCAGGTTATGGCATGGGTAATGGATACTTATAGCATGAATGCTCATAAGACGGAAACAGCGGTTGTTACGGGTAAACCTATTATATTAGGTGGTTCTCACGGACGTAAGGAAGCTACTGGCCGTGGTGTGGTAACGGTTACATTGGCTGCACTTAATAAGGCTGGTATATTACCTAACAAATGTACTGTTGCCGTACAGGGGTTCGGCAATGTAGGTTCTGTTAGTGCAAAGTTAATGTATGAGCAGGGAGCTAAGGTTGTTGCTATCAGTGATATCTCTGGTGGCTATTACAATGAAAACGGAATTGATATTCCTGCTGCAATAGAGTATGCCCAAAATAATGACAATTCGCTTGAGGGATATCCTGAAGCCGAGAAAATCTCCAACGATGAGCTGTTGCAGATGGATTGTGATGTATTAATTCCGGCGGCTAAAGAAGATCAGATTAATAAAAACAATGCACCTGATATTAACGCTAAAATAATAGCAGAAGGGGCTAACGGTCCGGTAACTGCCAATGCCGATTCCATTCTTGAGGATAAAGGAATTATGGTAGTGCCCGATATTCTTGCAAATGCAGGCGGTGTTACGGTTTCCTACTTTGAGTGGGTTCAGGATCGCCAGGGATATTTCTGGACTGAAGAGCGTGTAAACCGTCGCCTTAATAGGATGATGCGTAACGCCTTTGATAATCTTTTTGAAGTTCGGAACCAGTATGATATCACACTGCGTCAAGCCGCGTATGTATTTGGTATTAATAAGGTTGCCATGACATTGAGATTGCGCGGGTTATACGCCTAGTAGCTTTTGCAATAAAAGGTGTGTTAAAAAAATACACCTTCTTACATCTTTCTTTTATGTCAAAAACTGATACTAAAAAACTTGTTTTAGATTCCAATTTTGAAGAGATGGAACGGTTAGAGCCCTTCATCAATGAACTTCAACAGTGGGCTGGTGTCGATGAGAATGAGTCCAGTCGTATTATGCTTGCGCTCAGCGAGGCTGTGAATAATGCAATTATCCACGGTAATAACGAGAATCCGGAGAAACAGGTGGTTGTGCTTTCAACTTTTGATGAGGGGGATCGGAAGCTTACCATTAGTGTTGAAGATGAAGGCGAAGGGTTTGATCCCGATGAAATTCCTGATCCTTTAAAAGAAGAGAACTTGTTAAATGAGGGGGGGAGAGGTGTTTATCTGATTAAGCAGTATGCCGATGAACTTCAATTTTCGAAAGGTGGTTCCAAGGCTACGATTATTTTTTATCTAGATAATTGACATTAGGGTGAAACGATAAAATTAAAAAGGGCGATGAAGCGTAAGCCTCATCGCCCTTTCTTAATGGGGTGATTTGCTAAAATTGTTAATTTGTGACTTGAGCCTCCAGCTGTTTCTTAAGCTGAGCTTTTGGTACCGCTCCAACAATTTGATCCACTACTTCGCCGTTCTTGAAAATAAGTAACGACGGTATGCTTCTAATACCATATTTTGTAGACGTTTCGGGATTCGAGTCAACATCTACCTTTCCAACTTTTGCTTTTCCTTCAAACTCTTCGGCAAGCTCTTCAACAACAGGTCCAACCATCTTGCAAGGGCCACACCATTCTGCCCAGAAATCTACTAATACCGGTTTTTCAGTATCGGCATTAATGACTTCATCCTCAAAAGAGTCGTCTGTAAATTCGATTGTTTTACTCATAATATTTCTTTCATCTTCGTTAATTGTAATTTAGATATCCTTCAATGCAACGAGGTAAATATCGGATAATATAATCCAATTATCACATCGTTTCTTATTATAGAATACATTATCAAAACTTATCTTACCTTCCATTACCATTATAACGGTTTAGCGCTACGGCCTCTTTGCCTATAATGGCTCTCAATCCATCCAATAACTCTTCATTGGGATCAATAACAAACTTCCGAACATGCATAGCAAATGGACGTTTGGCTTCACTGCTTAACACGTTGAAGCGTATATTTGTTTCCCCCCTATTTTCACTAAAGAGTTGCGCCATCTGTTCCAGATCCTCTTCGTCCACGTAGTTGGTATCGATGTCCAATTTTAATTCAATCTGATCCTGATATTTCTCGCGCATACTCTCAATGCGTTCAAAACCATTAGCGATAATCTGCAGTTTTCCCCGGGATGAATCAAAGCTGCCATCTACTACAACGCGCGTATCTTCCTGAATCATACCCAGGCAGCGATCATATACTTCATTAAATACAACAACTTCTACGTGTCCGTGGCGATCCTCCATCTCAAGGAAGGCAAAGGGACGTCCTTTTTTATCCGTAACACGATTTACTTTGGTAATGATACCTGCAACCCGTACATCAGTTCCATCATTAAGCTGGCTCAATTTCTCGGCATCCAAGGTGTGTGAACAAAAAATACGCACATCTTCTTGGAATTTATCCAATGGATGGCCGCTTAGATAAAAGCCGATAAGTTCCCGCTCTTTGTTAAGACGTTCAATATTGGACCATTGATCAACTGGTTCCAGCTGGGGTTCGTCGATGGCAGATGAATTATCCCCACCACTACCGAACAAATCGGATTGATTCGAATTTTCCATCTCCTGCACACGCGATCCGTAGCTGAGCAGGATTTCCATGTGTTGTAAAAGCTGCCGTCGATTGGGATTTAGCTCATCAAAAGCTCCGGCTTGAAAAAGGCTTTCCAGTGTTCGCTTATTGCATACACTGGGATCCACACGGCGCGCGAAATCGTATATAGAATCAAACGTTCCGTTTTCTTCACGTTCTTTGACAATCTCTTCAACTACATTCGATCCCACGCCTTTAATCGCTTCCATCCCGTATTGAATGCGATCATCCACAGCTACAAATTTTCCTTGTCCGCTATTAATATTGGGTGGATCCACGGTGATGCCCATGCGGTTACATTCCTCAATAAACTTAGACACCTTGTCAATGTCGCCCATGTTGTGGCTGAGTACAGCCGCCATGTATTCCGCTGGATAGTTGGCTTTGAAAAAGGCGGTCTGATATGCTACTACCGAGTAAGCAGCCGAGTGCGATTTGTTAAAGCCGTAATTGGCAAACTCGGCCATGATGTCGAAAAGCTCTTCGGCTTTGTCTTCGGAAACCCCGTTTTTGATAGCACGGTTGGTGAAGATTTCCCGCTGTTCATCCATCACCTTTTTCTTCTTCTTACCCATTGCCCGGCGCAGTAAATCGGCTTCACCGAGTGAGTAATTGGCTATTTTCTGAGCCGCCTTCATAATCTGCTCCTGGTAAATCATAATGCCATAAGTCGGCTTCAGGAGTTCTTCCAAATCGGGATGCGGATATTCCACCTCCGAACGCCCGTGCTTGCGGTCGATATATTCCGGAATAAACTGCATGGGACCCGGACGATAGAGGGCGTTCATGGCGATTAGATCATCCAGCTCGGTTGGTTTCAGCTGTTTGAGATACTTGCGCATCCCATCCGATTCAAACTGAAAGGTGCCTATGGTGTTTCCTTTCTGATACAGCTCGAAGGTCTTTTCATCATTTTCAGGAATTTCATCCAGCTCATAGTGGATGCCATGATTTTTCTCGACGTATTTTATGGATGTTTTAAGAATGGACAGTGTTTTGAGTCCAAGGAAATCCATTTTAAGCAATCCGCATTCTTCGGCGTGCGGTCCGTCGTACTGAGTAATCAATTCCTTATCTTTGGATAGCGCAACCGGTACATATTCACTAATTTCTCCCGGTGCGATAATAACACCCGCCGCATGCACTCCCGTCTGCCTTGCCGACCCTTCCAGCGTCCGGGCAAAGCGCATCATTTTTTGAATCTGGGGGTCTGGATGCTCAAACAATTCTTGGATGTCATTTGCCGACTCGGGATTCCTTGATTTATCCAAGACCTTATCAAAAGTATTAAGGCCGGGTTGGTCTGGAAAAAGTTTTGTGATTCGATTTACTTCCTGCAGTGGTACTCCCAGCACACGGCCCACGTCACGAATGGCTGTTTTAGCTTTCATCGTGCCATAGGTTACAATCTGAGCCACATTCTGGCGGCCGTATTCCTCAACAACGTAGTCAATTACCTCCTGGCGGCCGCTGTCATCAAAGTCAATATCAATATCTGGTGGACTAACGCGCTCGGGATTTAGAAAGCGCTCAAATAGCAAGTCGTGCCGCATAGGATCTACATTGATAATTCCCAAGCAGTAGGCAACAACGGAGCCTGCAGCGGAACCTCGCCCCGGTCCAACGAACACATCGCGTTTTCGAGCTTCGGTCGTAAAATCCTGGGTAATTAAAAAGTAGCCGGAGAAATCCATCCGACTAATAATGCCCAGTTCCTGCTCAATACGTTCGCTAATTTCCTGGGTGATTTCTCTATAGCGCTTTTTTGCGCCTTCATAACTCAAATGCCGCAGGTATTCATCCATCGAGTCAAACTGGTCCGGGATGCTGTAATGAGGTAGCAGGAGCTCAGAACTAAGATCAATATTATCAACCTTTTCAATGATCTCATTGG
>CAYNKF010000196.1:0-5113 GCA_964397705.1 uncultured Balneolaceae bacterium
TACGGCATCGGGTTCTTCAATTTCTACAATTTCCTTGATGGATTCTTCGGTAAGCGGCTTCAGGTAGATCTCATCAGCCATCATGGGGTCTGTCATGATAGTGGCCGGATTGGAATTGATGAGTACAACTTCGTATCCGTCTTCACGAAGTGATTTGCAAGCTTGTGATCCGGAGTAGTCAAATTCACAGGCTTGACCGATTACAATTGGTCCTGATCCGATAATAAGTATTTTGTTGATATCGTCGCGTCGTGGCATTGCGTTTTAGAGTTTCTTTGTGTTGGATTAAAATTCTGAAAACTTGTTTCGGTGAAGGTACGTTGTGACGTGGCCTAATGAATTCAAGTGATTATGCTGGTTGGCCTTTCCCTTCTTTGATCATATCAAGAAACTGGTCAAAGAGATAGCGAGAATCATGTGGGCCGGGTGATGCTTCAGGATGATATTGAACTGACATGCCCGGGAAATTTTTGAATCGTAGTCCCTCAATGGTTCCGTCATTTAGGTTTTTATGAGTCACCTCTACCTTTGATTCATCAAGTGCTTCTTCATCTACCGCAAAACCGTGATTTTGCGTAGTGATTTCGACTAATCCGGTGTCCAGATTTTTTACCGGGTGATTAGCACCGCGATGACCTACATACATTTTAGTTGTTTGGATGCCTTCCGAGAGGGCCATAAGCTGATGCCCGAGACAAATTCCAAATATCGGCTTACCGGTTTCCTTTGCGTATTTTACAACATCGAGGGCGTATTTGGCTGTGGCATTGGGATCACCCGGACCGTTGCTGAAGAAAAATCCGTCGGGATTCCATTGATCAAGTTCTTCTTTGAAGTCTCCCTTGGCCGGGAATACCCTCATTGTGCAACCTCGTTTTACCAGATTATCAATGATGCTTTGTTTTATACCGTAGTCGAAGGCTGCAACTTTAAAAGGGCCGTCGCTGTGTACGGTTTCCGGCTCTTTTCGGGTAACTTCGGTAGCGAGTTCAAGGCCGACCATATCATCCCAATTCTTGGCCTTTTTCACCAATTTATCCTCGTCGAGTTCAGTAGATGAAATTACGGCGTTCATCACACCTTTGCTTCGGATATGTCGGACAAGCTTTCGTGTATCAATACCGCTTATTCCGACTACTTCGTTTCTTTCTAAGTATTCCTGTAGGTTCCCGTCAGCTTGTGGATTGCTATGTTCCCAAGAAAATGATCGAACGATAAGTCCTGCAATCATGACTTTGCGAGCTTCATCATCGCGGGTCATAGTGCCATAGTTCCCAATATGGGGATAGGTCATCATCATAAGCTGTCCATAGTAGCTGGGATCAGTAAAAATTTCTTGATAGCCAACCATGCTGGTGTTGAAACAGAGTTCACCTCCGGTGGTACCTTTTTTGCCAATGGCAAAGCCGTGTTCGACGGTACCGTCGGATAGAGCAATGATAGCTTTATCTCTGGAATAGAGTGACATAGTAAGGGTATATTGGTTTTGTGGGATTAAAGTTTAGACATAAAAAAAATCCGACTAACAATGAGTCGGATTTTAAAAAAGGGAATGGAATGTGAGATTTCCGAATCGATGGGCTGTTCGGAAATTTTTTGAGGCAGTTGAGCCTGCCATCTACTTCAAATTTTGTAGACTTATAGATCAAAAGAATTCTGTTAGAACATCAAGATTTCAAAATTTGAGCGCCTTATTTGACTCTAGCGCAAAACTGTGAAAAGATACAAATCCGGAGCTCTATTTTCAACGATAATTTTGGGGAATCTGTAACCTATTGGGACTGACGACTTTGGATAATAAATTCTTTATTCCATTGGTCATAGGAGACTGAAAGTTCATTCGGGCGACAGCAAACTTGGCAATCTTCGATATATTTTTGGGTATTACCTTGGGAGGGATCTACAAATGTATGATTGACTTCTCCGCAGTACGCGCAGCGATATTCACTTCCTTTTGATTCTCTTTGATGCTTCATCCGGTTCGAGGATTATAAGTGTTGAATTCGTAATGAGTAACGAGTGATGAGCAGCTTAGATTACAAATTACCGGTAAGAAACTCGTAACAAAAAAGCACCGCAGCAGAGCAACGGTGCTAGAGTTTGTATTTGCCATAAAAGTGATAGCAGTATTTCTTAATACTTACTACTCATCACTTAAAACTATGTTACCACAGCAACATCTTCATGCAGAAGACACTGCCACCACTTTTAAGAAATTCGTAGGTACTTACTTCGTGGACAGAGAACCCGTTATCGCGGAGATTCTTATTTACATCCGTGCAACCTTGTTGGATAATCACATTACGACCGTCAGGACACGAAGCATTACAGGCAAAAAGTTCCTCAGCCTCGTATTTAGAAGCTTGGATGACAGTATCAAATATTTTGTTAATCATTTCGAGTCCTTCATCTGTAAAGGCCTCGGGATAAATAAGAGCGGTTTGCTCATCGAGTACACACAGACAGGTATCCAGATGATAGAACGATTCGTCAACAAGTTCGAGAGCTAAAATGGGTACATCAAAAGTATCAGAAATGGTTTCGTATGCTTCTAATGAGGATCGATAGCCATATCCGCCCCAGAGCAATCGTTTGCCTGTATGCCAAATAGCGTCGCCGCACCCTTCAAAATCACTGATCTTATCTTCATCCAAGTAATGAATTTTATAGCCGTTTTGGCGATACCACTGTTCGATATAGGGTACTTCGTCTTTGCGTTCATCGGCATGCATGATGCTCATAAACACATGCTCATTGCCATCTTCGTCGATATAGGGCAGGCTCTGATTGGCACAAAAAACCATATCCGGCAGTCCTTCCTGATCTTCGATAACGTGAATGTTTATCCCAATTTGATCGAAAAGCGATCGCACGAGATTCCACTCATTATTGGCTTCAATTTTATCGACATTGCCGACTTGGTCGGCCATGTGGGGATTTATAACATAATCTACAGAATAATGAAGCGGACGTACCATCAGTACTTCGGTGGGTAGCGGCATAGATGGACGATCTTCAACGGTAAAGTCAATTTGATCTGCGGATGTAATTACTTGCGCCATAGGTATTAAACTTTGTTACAGTATTTCAGAAAGGTTCTCCCATAAAATTGGGCTACTAAGATAACCATTTGTATAAAAGAATAAACTTTAAACCTATTTTTTCTCTCTTAATTATTGAATACGGGATTAGGGAAAGAATCGTTAGTTTAAAGCTTCAACTCAAAAGAAACGATGATATGCTACTGGATCACGAATTACTGTCCCAATTGGCTCCGCTGGAGCTGCGTGCCCGAAAGATTGTGGAGGGTTTTATCTCAGGGCTGCATAAAAGTCCTCACCACGGATTCAGCGTTGAATTTGCCGAACACCGACCATACAATCCCGGTGATGAAATCAAGCATATCGACTGGAAAGTATATGCCAAAACCGAACGACTATATGTAAAAAAGTACGAAGAAGAGACGAATCTTCGCTGCTACGTTTTGTTAGATACCAGCAGTTCAATGTTTTATAAATACTTTAGCCCATGGAGCAAACTGCGGTATGCTATCCATTTTGGATCTTCACTCATGTATCTGATGAACCGACAGCGCGATGCCTGTGGACTGATTACCTTTGATGAAGGGATTAACAATTTTATTCCGGCAAAGTCCTCCTATTCCCATCTTCGAATGTTGTTTGCAGAGTTTGAAAATTTACTGGCGCAGGAAAAGAATACGGATAAAAATAAACGCCAAACCGCTACGGCGCAGGCGATGCACGAGGTGGCCGAGCGACTCAACCATCGAAGCCTGGTTGTGATTCTTACCGACCTTTTTGAAAATGTAGATAAACATGATCAGCTTGTTTCAGCCTTAAAGCACCTGCGGCATAGTAAGCATGAGGTATTGCTTTTTAATATTTTGGAAGAAAAAAGTGAACGGGAGCTGGATTTTCCGGATCGGCGTCTGGTAATGCAGGATATGGAGACCGGATCCCAAATGGAAGTGGTGCCAAGCCAGATTCGTGAAGATTATCAGAAAAAAGTTGAGGAGCTGACGCATAAGTTTAAGATGGCCTGCAGCGAGTTCCAGATTGATTTTGAGCAATTGGATACGCAAAGTGAATTTGATATGGCACTGTTGGCGTATCTAAATAAGCGTAAACGATTGGGGTGATTATCAGCTATAAACTATAAAAAGACTTTTATGTAACATCTGTATTGCGCAGCATTTTATTCAGCAGTCGAGGGAAAAACCGTTTTAGATAAATACCCCAAATTTCTTTCCCGCCTATATAAATTTCTTCCTTCTCACTTAAGATTTTTGGGATGAGCTTTTTAGCAAATTCATCCGCGGGCATACCGTTTTCTTGTCCTTCACCCATTTTATTATGTTTACTTCCGTCGCCTTCAAGTGCATTTTTTGTAACATTTGTCTTAATAAAACCGGGGCAAACCAGCGATATATTGATGTTGTCATCATAAACCTCTTGGCGAAGGGCATCGAAATAACCGTGGAGGGCATGTTTGGAGGCGGCATACGTTGATCGGAGGCGGGTGCCAAATTTGCCCATAACGCTGCTGGTAACCACAATATGGCCTGATTCTCGTTTAATCATCGAGGGGAGTACTGCTTTGGTGAGTACTACAGATCCGAAGAAATTTATTTCCATCACCTTGCGAATGACCTTCAGATCTGTCTCAATAGCCTCCGATCGCTGACTGATGCCTCCATTGTTAAAAAGATAGTCAATGTGACCGAATATGCTGAGCGCTTCTTTTGCTTTGCCTGCAAGTTGATTTGTTTCAGCAAGATCAAGTGTGATGATGTGGACGTTGGAGGGATTTTTACAATTATTTTTAACCTCTGTCAGCGCTTCCTTGCGCCGCGAGGAGAGAATGAGTTTTGCGCCCCTGTTGCTGAGTTCATAAGCAATTGCTTCACCAATCCCCGAAGAAGCACCGGTAATCCAGACAATTTTATCTTGAAAAGACATTGGATAAGAGCTAATTAGAAATCAAAAAAATAATGGTCGATGTCGCTCAAAATGCAGAAACGAGATAAGTTTGACAAGTAGGATATGAAGCGCTTTAAAAGGTCTGTTCAGATCCTCTGTAAAGTTTGCTATTT
>CAYNKF010000197.1:0-5106 GCA_964397705.1 uncultured Balneolaceae bacterium
AATATGAAGACAACAGAAAAAAAGACCTTTAAATATTAATTTTATTATTTTGAACTATTTATTTTTGCAGTTCGGCAAAAATATAACCACAATACAGCATCAAAATAAAAGGACTTTCCAAATACTTTTTTATTGTAATTGATAATTATGGTTCATTCTTATCGCTCCATCATTACTGGCACTGGTTCTTACATCCCCCCAAAAAAAGTCGCTAACAAGGACTTTTTAAATCGAACTTTTTTAAATACCGATGGTTCTTCCTATGATAAATCAAACGAGGAGATCATCCAGAAATTTGAAGAAATTACGGGCATTAAAGAGCGCCGTTATGCAGCTGATGATGTACTTGCTTCTGATATGGCAGCTGAGGCGGGAGCAAAAGCACTTAATAATGCCGATCTTAACTATGAAGAGCTCGACTATATTATTGTTGGGCATAATTTCGGGGATGTCCGCGCCGATATCCCAGTTACCGACATGGTACCCAGCCTCGCCTCACGGGTAAAACAAAAACTAGAGATCGAAAACCCCAATTGTGTTGCCTATGATCTTCCTTTCGGGTGTCCGGGTTGGACCCAAGGCATTATTCAATCTGACTATTACCTTAAAAGCGGTGATGCTTCGAGTTGCCTGGTTATTGGTGCTGAAACACTTTCACGTATCTGTGATCCTAATGACCGCGACAGCATGATTTATGCTGATGGTGCGGGAGCTACCCTATTGGAATCAAAAGAAACAGATAAGGAGATTGGCATTCTAAGTCATGCCGCACGTACAGACGCCAAAGAACAAGCCTACTTTCTGCGGATGGAACCTCCCTTTGATCCCGAAGCCGATCATAATAAGCTATACATGCATATGGACGGGCGTAAACTGTATCAATATGCGCTAACCAACGTGCCCGACCTTGTTAAGTCAAGTTTGGAAAAAGCTGATCTCGATTTCGAAGATGTTCATAAAGTGCTTATCCACCAGGCCAATGCAAAAATGGATGAAGCCATTATAAAACGACTCGGGAAATTATATAGCATAGAGAATGTGCCTGATGATATTATGCCCATGACTATTTCGTGGCTAGGGAACACTTCTGTTGCTACTGTGCCCACCTTGCTTGACCTCATTTTGCGCCGTCAGATGGATGGTCATCAGATACGTTCCGGGGATGCGATTGTCCTATCATCCGTAGGTGCAGGCATGAATATCAACTCGGTGGTTTATAAAACACCTTAGCCAACCGGTTGTATTATAAATTGTCTATCACCTTTTTTAACAAATCACGAACCTCCTCGGCTATTTCTCCGAGTTCGTCGTTTTCGACGGCCTGCATAGAAGCAATGGGGTCTACGGCAGAAACTTCAACTTCACCGTTTTCATGCTCCTGCACAATGACGTTACAAGGCAGCATTAATCCAATGTGATCCTCGGCTGAAAGTGCTTTATGGGCTAGTGGCGGATTACAGGCACCCAAAATCTGATACTTCTTAAAATCTACCTCCAACTTCTTTTTTAGCGTTGCTTTAATATCAATTTCAGTGAGAATACCAAAGCCTTCCTCTTTGAGCGCTTGCGTTGTTTTCTCGATCGCATCTTCAAAAGAGGTATCCAATGTTTTGCTATAGTAATATGACATAAGTTAATCGGGTTTAATAATTTATTAATTGCCTTTGCTGTAATACCTTATCAATAGTAAAGGCCTTCATGAGTTATCATAAAGGCCTTTATCAAAAACTACGTTCCATGCATTAATTCTCATCAACATACGAAGAATACATCCACACTTCTTTTTCCTGCTCGCGGATGTAATCGCTCATCAAGGCATTGGTACCCTCATCACCCACATCATCAGACAACTCCAGTATATCTCGTTGCAGCGTGATGATCGTTTTAAATGCTTCTAAAATTTCACGCACAGCCTTTTTACCGTCTGATACGTGGTTGCTTTCTTCAATCTCAGACTTCTCAATATAACCGGAGTATCGATGATTCGGAGAGTGGTTAAGCGTCAAAATACGCTCGGCTACCTCATCGATTTTTATCAGCAAATCATCATATAATTCTTCAAACTTCACATGCAGCTCAAAAAAGTCATGCCCTTTAATATTCCAATGATATCCGCGCGTATTTTGGTAGAACACCGAATAATTTGCTAAAAGCTCATTCAGTTTATCTGCCAGCTCTTTTGATTTGGCTTTATCCAAGCCGATTTGATTTAAATCACTCATAATTATCTGTTCTTAGATTTGATAGTATATATTTATGCTATTTATTACAGAGTCGTTATATCTAAAACCTTAACTAAGTGCTGCAATGGTCACTGTTGGTTCGAAATGGATTGATGTTTTGATAGATCGGGTTATCAGGCAAGCCTCTTCGGCCTTTTCCATGATACGCTTAGCCTTATCTACAAACTTCTCATCCGTTATTGTGAGTTCAGGATTCAAGGTAATCTCCGAGACCACAAATTTTCCATCTTGTTTACTGAGCTTACCGATAGCATTCACTTTAAGGTTTTCAAATTTTAGCTTTGAATACTCGGCAATCGCTACAAAGGTGGTCATAAAGCAACTGCTAACCGACGAAACAAAAAGATGTTCAGGAGACCATATTCCCTCCACCCCACCGTCAAATTGAGGCGGTGTCGCTACTTCAATTTTTTCATCAAGTTTGGGGGAACTCATCGTACCAATGCGTCCCTCCTTCCAATCTAAATCAACCTGGTATTCGTGCTTTTTGTCACTCATTTCATCCCATTTTCCGATTAATAATCTGTTCCAGTTGTTTGGCCTGCACTACGCCTGACTGTTGCCAAAGTATCTGGCCATCCTTAAAAAGAATCAGTGTTGGCACACCACGGACGTTATACTTAATAGCAGCATCCGCATTTTTTTCTGCATCCACTTTGATAATATTGATGGCGTCACCCATATTCTTTTTTAGATCTTTCAGAATGGGATTCATCATTTTACAGGGTCCGCACCAATCCGTATAAAAATCTACAAGCACCGGCTTTTCTCCGTTAATTATATCATTAAATGTCGTTTTCTTTTTCTTCGTCTCAGCCATATCAGTCTCCTTTAATTTCTGTGAATTCTACGTCTTCAATATTACTAGTGCCGGATTCGGTCGTTGCGCGTGAGGGTGCTGCACAATTACCACACAGACATCCGGTATTTGTTGCTGCCTGGTACAGGAAAAATCCGCCTAGTAAAATGGATATAATATCTGCATGCCAGGCACCCATACTGACAAATAACACCCCAATGGCCAGAGCAAACCAGCGCATCGGATGCCAGTTGTTCAACAACGTCTGTTTCATTGTTTTATTCATTAATATTTAATCTCTTTTTTAATTTGACCGCTATTATAAATCTCTGCTTAACCAATGTCAGTGACTTTCATCACACAAGTGTAATCTTATTTCTTCCCAATTCGACAAGGCCTTCAGCCTCCATCTTTTTCAGCAATCGCGATATCACTTCACGCGCCGTTCCCAGCTCTTGCGCCAACTGATCATGTGTCATGGTCAGGGTATCGGTTTCCATCACTTCACAACGTTTCTGTAAAAACTGTAAAAGACGTTCATCCATCTTTTTAAATGCTACCGCATCTACAACCTCCAACAGCTCCTCAAAACGTTTATGATAAATCTGGAAAATGTAGTTCAGCCATTCGGGATGCTCCCGAATCAGCTCGTGAATTTTATCAACAGGAATGAACAGTACTTCTGTCTCCTCCTCTGCAACAGCCTTCACCTTGCTGGTATCATGATACAATCCAGCCAGAAATGACATAATACATGTTTCTCCGGCACGAAGGTAATACAAAACCATCTCCTTATAGGTGTCGTCCGATTGCATTACTTTCACACTTCCATTGGTTATAATCGGTATCGATCGTATAGGTGCATCCTCTGCTACAATGGTATCGCCGGGCTTAAAATGCTTCATTATTCCCAAATCCGACAGATCCATATTTTCTTGCAGAGCAGAGGTAAGAGATCTTAAATCGGTTGAGGTATTCATATTTCGCTACAAATAGATTAAATAGTAGCTATAATATAAGGAATAAAAGAGTAAATTATCCTAAATATATAGTCGCAACTATACGTGTATGGCTTACACTACAGGCACGCTACTGTTGGATTTTAAAAACCGTCGTTTTTGGCCGGATGGTACGCCGTCCTTCTTTCTCTTCTCTTAGCAATAACTGCTGAGATTTTTCAGAGTCAAAAACCTGTTGCAGGTTTTTAATTTCTGCAGCGGGCACAAAATTATTATGACATTTCTCTAAAAAGAAATCGGACTCAAATTTACCAATCTGTTCATCCAGAATATCTGACATTTTTTTTCGGTTCTCAACTCTTGCTTCATTATCCTTATACTCAGATTGCTTAGCCAGTTCATCAGCTTGCAGTATCTCACACAAGTCCCTGAACTGCCTGTCACTGCCGATGGCCAAAGTTATCAGCCGGTCATCAGCAGTAGTGAATATTTCGCCATAAGGTGCAATATTGGGATGCAGCGAACCTATTCGCTGGGGCACGTTTCCATTCATCAGCCAGTTTGTGGCCTGATTAATAAGAGATGCAATGGCACTGTCATAAAGACTCACGTCTACCCGAAAAGCTTGATCCGGGTTTTCTTTTTGCTTGAGCAATGCACACAAAATACCCTCTTTCAGCTGGTGAGCTGCCAGCACATCAATAAGGGCCAGCGGTATCTTGGTGGGTGAGCTATTGGGTTGCCCGTTCATCGACATAAATCCCGTTTCAGCCTGTAGAATCAGATCATAGGCAAGGCGGTCGCTTTCTGTTCCAAAGCCGGAAATATGTCCCTGTATTACAGTCGGATTAATTGCTTTTATATCATCGAAGGTTAATCCAAACTTTTTATCATCCCCTTTTTTAAAATTGGTAATAACAATATCTGCTCCTTTGATGAGCTCATTTGCTTTTTGTTTATCATTCGTATCCCCCAGATCTAAGAACAGAGAATCCTTATTCCAGTTAACGGATGAAAAGTAGGCCGACGGTCCTTCAGTTGATTCGCCCGGCTGACGCCACTGGCGGGTCACATCGCCGCCGCTTCGTTTATTCTCAACCTTGAC
>CAYNKF010000198.1:0-5102 GCA_964397705.1 uncultured Balneolaceae bacterium
GAAATTTCATGTACCATCATTTGTTACATCAGGATGGAGATAAGATGAGCTTTCCTGTGTTTTCTAGTTGGGATAAAATGAAACTAAAACAAAAAGTGCCCGCCAAAAATGACGGGCACTTTATTATAAGTACGCCCGGGAAGACTCGAACTCCCAACCTTTTGGTCCGAAGCCAAACGCTCTATCCAATTGAGCTACGGGCGCTTACAGTATATGTCCGGTTAGCTACACAATTCCAGCAAGTATGTCTGACTGAGTAAAACCAAAGAACTAAATACCAGCTGTAATCCCATTCCAAGCGGCCCTTATTGCAAGCATTGCAACTGGATTGTCTGACTGGCCTGTTCCGAAGTCAGACGCTCTATCCAGTTGAGCTACGGGCGCAGGTCGTTTAAAAAGGATTCTAAATATCCCGCTTTGCATTACAAATTACAACCGTAAATAAGATCCTTTTAGAAGCAGTTACAACTGCCACCATGGAGCCTCACATCAGGTCTTGCCCGCCTAATTGCTGAAAGAAATATTTATAGGTGTTTTCTAAGTTTAATATTCATAACTTTTTACGCGCATTTATTGGCAATTATCGAACGAATGGCGTTAATTACTCATTAATGATTACGTAATCACAAAGGGAATAACTAACATTATTATGAGCAAAAAAATGCATAAGTATCTTACACTATTTGTAGCTGTAGTATTTTTAACCGCTTGTAATGCGACCTCCGAGAGTGAACCGAAGGAAGGTGCGGAGCAGGATCAGAACATGGAGAATCCTGAATTGACCATGGATACCATTACCAATGAGATAGATGTGCCATGGGGCATGGATTGGTTGCCTGACGGCGATATGTTAATTACGGCTCGGAGCGGTGACTTATGGATCTTCAGTAATGGAAGCCTGGCTGATGAACCAATTGCCGGAGTCCCCGAAGTTTGGGCTCGCAGCCAGGGTGGATTGCTCGACGTACAAGCACACCCCAACTATGAAGAAAATGGCTGGATCTACCTAACTTATTCCAGTCCCGAAGGCGGTGAGGGTGCGAATACTGCATTGATGCGAGCGAAACTTAATGATGACCGTACGGAGCTCGTAAATAAAGAAGTACTCTATAAGGCTGAACCCAATACTGATCGCGGCGTTCACTTTGGCAGCCGCATTGTGTTTGATAACAACGGGCACGTATTTTTTGGGATTGGAGATCGTGGGGCTCGCGATGTAAACCCCCAGGATATCACCCGTGATGCCGGAAAAATTTATCGCTTGAATGAGGACGGGTCCATTCCTGAGGATAATCCTTTTGTGGGCCAAGAGGGGGTAGACGCAGTATTTGCTTATGGTATTCGCAACCCACAAGGCATGGATCTACATCCTGAAACGGGAGAGCTCTGGGAGCATGAACACGGCCCGCGCGGTGGCGATGAGATCAATATCATCAAAGCAGGCAATAATTACGGATGGCCTGAAATTAGTTTTGGTATCAATTATGATGGAACCTCATTTACCGATGATACGGCCAAGGCCGGTATGGAACAGCCTGAGTGGTATTGGGATCCGTCTATTGCTCCATCAGGTATGACATTTGTAACCAGCGATAAATTTCCAGAATGGAAAGGAGATCTACTCGTAGGCTCTCTCAAGTTTGGTTATGTGATGCATGTTGATTTGGAAGACGGGAAGGTTGTCGGTGAAGAAAAGGTCTTCGAAGACGCCGGACGCGTACGCGATGTCCGTCAGGGTCCTGATGGTAATATTTATATTGCTACAGAGACAGAAAACGGTATCATCCGGGTTTCTCCTGCAACGGAGTCGCAATAATTGATAAGTATTTATTGGTGTAATTGATGGCGCAAGCGTAAAAGCTTGCGCCTTTTTTATTGTTACAGGTAAAGGAGTGGTTACTCCTGTTCTACATCTTGCTCTTCTAAATTGTCTACTTCCTCTACGGGATCCAGGCTAAGATAATCGACCAGGTCTTCTTGCATATCATCGCGAATGCGTTCCGGATGGGTGATTTTCGTATAAAATACCGTGAAGTAAATTACCTTGATAGCTGTTACGGTGCGCTCAAACACATTGCTGAACAGTTTGCCAATCCAGAATGCAAAAATGATGGGGACAAAGGTAAAGGCCACATCATCGCCGTTAAAATCAATGGTTGTGGCGGGAAATAATTCGCTTCCGAAATATCCCAGCGCTGCGGAAATAATGAACAGGAGGAAGTATGCCGGAACAGTAACATGGCGGACAACCCGGCCCAGAAAGTCTATACCAAAGATACCGACCAGGGATTCGGGTACGCGGTCTTTTAAGGTTTTCATTTCCCTTATAGCGTCGGTGATATCCATCTTGTCAACCGCTACCGACGGCAACAGGTAGTGGTTGGCCAGATCCCAGACTTCTTCGAGCCCGGCAATAAAGAGTCGAATAAGCATTTTTACAATCCCGCCTCCGGTATACTTACTTTTATTGACCAAGCTCATCAGAATATCAATTCCGGCAATTTTTCGTATATGCCATTTTAATTCTTTGCTGGCAGCTGTGGCTCCCTTGTAGGATGGATCATTACCGATTACGGTCTCATAGACAATCCAGCTCATGCGCATCTCCTGTTTGTTGTCATAAAAATGCTTGTATAAAAAGAGCAGGAAGGCCAAAAAGAAAGATAGCAATGCATAGCCCGGATGTTCGTATTGCCATAAAAAGAAACCGCTAAAAAAGAAGGTGACCATAATGGAATGATAAATGGTCATGCGAACCCATGGCTTAATGATGTCTTTATCTTTGCCCACAATGGTAAGCGTGCTCTTGGCAAGCTCCCCTACCGATTTAAGCCGTTTGGTATACGGCAGTGAATCAAATGATTGATTAGCTTTTTTAAAATCAAAACTCATACATACCCCGATATTTAATTAATAATTTAGATCCCTTGACTTGCCGAGAGGAAATAATATCATTAACAGGCTTTATTAATTTTGATCATTGTACCCATTAAATGATTGTTCCTCAATCTATTGTTTAGTGCGCCTTTAAGGCAAGCCCTTACCCGTCGATAGGTAGTAAATACGAAATTATGCAACTTTTTGGCTCATATTTTGATTTAAAGAATACAACTGTAACAAAAAGAGGAGATTATGCATCAATTATGGCGTGTATTTTTTGTAATGGGATGGGCATTGCTGTTAGTAGCATGCAGTGGCAGTCCGGAAGAAGATTTCGTTGATCGGATGGATCGGGAGCACGAAGGGGATGCCCCTGTTGAAAATGCGTCCCAGAATCTGAAGCAATCAGCAGAAGTGTCAGGCGAAGAAGTGCAATATGCTACCGTAGGAGGGCAAGAAATTTCGGGATATTTGGCAAAATCGGAAGGAGCAATGAATGCGCCCGGGATTATTGTAATCCATGAATGGTGGGGATTAAATGACAACATTCGGATGATGGTCGATAAGCTGGCGGGTGAAGGATATACAGCGCTGGCGGTAGATTTATATGGTGGCAAGGTAGCTGAATCCCCCGATAGCGCCGGAACATATGCTCGTTCTGTGAATAACGAAGAAGCCCTGGATAATTTAACCCAGGCCTACGGTTTTTTAAACGAAAAACAGGGGACTGATAACATTGGAGTTATTGGATGGTGTTTTGGCGGGGCATGGTCACTGAATACGGCACTGGCACATCCCCAAAAAATTGATGCCACCGTTATCTATTACGGCCGACTGGTAACCGATACCGAAAAGCTGAAAACCTTGGAGATGCCGGTATTGGGAATATTTGGTGAAGAAGATGGAGGGATTCCACCCCAGAGGGTTAAGGAATTTGAGTCGGCTCTCAATGAAGTAGGGGTAGAGAATTCCATTCATATTTATGAAGGCGCGGGCCATGCCTTTGCGAATCCATCGGGGACCCGATATGTTGAAGAAGCCGCTGAGGACGCTTGGCAAAAGACAGTTCGTTTTTTGGAGCAGAATCTTAAGGGAGAATAGATAAAAAAAGCTGCTGATCGGGGATGATCAGCAGCTTCTAACCTTCTATATTAATAATTGCTTATTCTTCCCATTCACCGTCGAAGACGATCTCGTCCAGATCTTTGCGAATGCGCGGTGAGGTTTCTTGTTTCTTCATTTTATCATTCAGTGATTCGGGCTGACCTTTATATCCGATCGCAAACATCGTCATTGGGTTATAATCGTCGGATATGTTATACAGTTCCCGAGCCTTTTCAGGTAATATGCCGGCCATTTGGTGCACGTATAAATCGTTTTTGGTGGCTTCGAACGTTAGATGAGCAATAGCCTGGCCTAAATCGTGTCCTGCATGGGGATTATCTCTGCCATCTAAGTCAAAGGTTGTTTTGGTGAGGGCTAATACCAGCACCGGGGCATCCATGGCCCAACTTTGATTGAAATCATTCATCACGGATGCGAGTTGGTCATAAGCTTCTTCATTGTCTTTGCGAGCTACGATAAAGCGCCAGGGTTGTTCGTTATAGGATGAGGGAGCCCAGCGTGCGGCCTCAAAAAGTTGATTGAGCAGCTCGGTATCAATTAGCCTCTCGGAAAAGGCTCGAGGGCTCCATCTTTTCTGAAGAAGTTCGTGAATGGGATAATCTGTGTCTGCTAATTTTACGGGTTGTTCGTCTATAGATTGCATATGACTGTTTTATTGCTCGAATTTAATTTAATGTTAAATTAAATAACAAGGTGGCCCCTTTAATAATTCCAATAAATTTGTGAATGGTTTTTTGTAAAAAAGCATTGATTAAGTGAATATTAATCAAAAAAAATATGAGCTATGAGTCACAAGGTTGAAATTCTAAATATTGAAGATATTACCCACGACGTAAGAGCGTATACTTTTGAAAAGCCCGATGGCTATTCCTTTACGCCGGGACAGGCTACTGAGGTGGCTATTGATAAAGAGGGATGGCGTGACGAAAAGCGACCCTTTACATTTACAAATCTGCAGGATGATGACCAACTGGAGTTTGTAATTAAGAGTTACCCGGATCACAATGGCGTAACTGAGCAGATTGGTCAACTTGAAGAAGGTGATCAATTTATCATTGACGATGCCTGGGGAACGATTGAGTATAACGGAGAAGGTA
>CAYNKF010000199.1:0-5102 GCA_964397705.1 uncultured Balneolaceae bacterium
TACACGAGGTAGTGCCAATAGCCATTAAGGCAACTAACACTATCGCGACTATGTTAAATTTTGTCTTAAACATAATGTTCAGTTTTTAAAAAATTTCAATTAAAAGTTCAGGCTTAGCCCAAGGATAAAGGTGCGAGGTCGTGGATATACTTCATTGTCAATACCACTGAAGACCTCGGGATCCAGCCCGCTGTAATCGGTTATTACAAAGGCATTTTGTACGGTACCGGAAACGCGCAGCGATTGAACCTGATCAAATAAATTGTCGAACGTATATCCTACCGACATGTTATCCATGCGCAGGAAGGAAGCATTTTCTACGTAATGATCAGACATATACTGTGCGTTGTTAAAGCCATAGTCGTTGATATCACTCATGGCATTGTTCAGGTAACCCGTACTGTTATACATGAATTCATAGACCGTGTGGTTAGATGCTACATTGTTATAGACATAGTTTCCGACATTTGCTCGGGCAGAAAATGACGCATCCCAGTTTTTATATTCCAACTTAGATGACAACCCAAAGGTAAAGTCGGGAGCAGGATCTTCATAACGGTATTTGTCATCGGCCGTTATTTGCCCGTCTCCATTACGATCAACATAAACACCGTCCAATGGGTTTCCATTTTCATCATAAACCTGCTCATATACATAGAACGAACTTCGGGGATGCCCCTCGCTATGTATCTGAATGGTGTTACCCACACCACCCGAAATACCACCGGTTTCAACACCGATATAGTCCTCGGATTGTACGTTGGTGAGTTTGGTAATTTCATTCACGTTGTGTGTGGCATTAAAACCCACTTCAAGGTAGGTATCCTCGGTAGAGATCAGGCGACCTGTAATGTTGGCCTCAAGTCCCTGCACTTCGAGTGTACCAATGTTCGATAGAATTCGGTTCGTGAAGTTTGTGCCGGCCGGTACGGGAATAACATTTAACAGATCATCCGTTACCCGGTGGTAGGCTTCCAAAGAACCGAATAGTCGATCGTTGAAGAAGCCGTAATCCAATGCAACGTTATAAGTGGTTGTTTCCTCCCACTTAAGATTTGCGTTGTATCCTTCCGGACGCAGCGTCGTTACAAACTCGTTACCGAATAGGTATCGAGCTGTCGGCTGACTTGCGGTATAGCGTGCCAGGTAAGGATAATCACCTTGATCAATACGCTGCTGACCGGTAATTCCGTAACCCAATCGCAGCTTCAACTGGGAAAGATCTTCAAAACCATCCATGAATGGTTCTTCGTGGATTTTCCATGCCAGTGCAGCTGATGGGAACAATCCCCAGCGTTCATCTTCAGCGAATCGAGAAGTACCATCCTGACGAAGTGTTGCCGTCAACAAGTACTTGTCATTAAAGGTATAGTTTAAGCGTCCGAAGAATGAAACAATATAGTGTTCGGTTTTAAAATCGGTGTTTTCATCAACCGCCAGTGTATCTTGTATGTTATAGTTGGTAACGTAGTTAGAGCTTTCCTCATAGTGATGCTCCCAGGAATAACCGGCAGTAACATCAAAATCGCTGTTGATAGACTCTACTTCCTTCTTGTAATTCATATAGAAGTCAAGCAGTTCATTTTCCTTGCGTTGATCATACTCGGTTCGAGTACCATTTGGTTCTCCCGGGCCAACATATTCAAAGGCGGCTTGGTCAGTAACCCTGTAGTTCCCATTACCCACGTCCGAGTAATCATAACCTAAGTTCAGCGTAGCTGTTAGATTCTCTTCGAAGGGGAGGGTATAGTCAAACTTGGCATTACCGATAGATCGATAGACGGTTGACTCATCAATCGTTTGCTGCAACAGCGCCATTGGGTTAGATGGTGCAATGGTTATCGGAGTATCATCGCTTGGATCGCTAGTTCCTTGATCATTGACCCAGGCGTAATAGCCACCAAACTTATTGCTTTCTACTCCAACCGGCTTGGTTGGGTCGAAGGTTACGGCTGATCCAATGGCTCCGCGATTAGCAAAACGGTTGTCAACCTGCGACGCCTTTATATTCAGATCAACTTTCAGGTCATCATCAAGGAATGTGGGATTCACCGCAATGGAGCCGGTAAAACGATCCATGTTGGATGTCTTGAGTATTCCGTTGTTGCCATTAAATCCTAATGATACACGATAGGGAACACTTTTGAAGGCTCCTGTCAGGCTGATGTTATGCTGTTGACTGAAGGCATTTTCATAAATTTGACTTTGCCAGTCAGTATTTTCTGGGCCAAGCAGATTTTGAGCAGAAGGATTCAACTCATCTTCGACCACAGACCGAAATTGATCAGCAGAAAGAACATCCAACTCATTGGTTTTGGTTTGGAAAGAAAACTTTCCGGTATAAGCGACCTCCAGTGCCTGGTCGGCTGTTCCTCGCTTGGTAGTAATTAAGACTACACCGTTAGAGGCACGAGAACCGTAAATGGCTGTTGCTGAGGCATCCTTCAGGATAGAAATAGACTCAATGTCATTCGGGTTAATGGTGTTGAGCGGATTTCTCATTCCCGATACAGCATTTCCGTCGAGCGGTACCCCGTCAATTACAAAGAGGGGATCGTTGCTGGCCGAGAGGGAAGACCCACCGCGAATTCGTATCGTAGCTCCACTACCGGGGGCACCATCATTTGATGTTACGGTAACGCCGGCTGCTTTACCCTGGAATAGTTCTTCAGGAGATGTAATCGCTCCTTCGTTAAAGTCATCAGAATTTACAGAAGTAACCGATCCGGTATTATCGTCCACTTCTTGTGTTCCGTAACCGATAACTACAACATCTTCTAACTGTTGGACATCGGGTGAAAGAGCAACATCAATAGTTGTTCGACCATTGATTGGCACTTCTTGCTTCACGAATCCTACAAAAGAAAATACCAACGTATCTTGCAACGATGGTACATTTAGGGTATAGGTTCCGTTTGCATTGGTAGCAGTTCCGCGTTCGGGCATATTTTTAACAGTAATATTAACGCCCGGCAGGGATTCACCTGACTGTGCGTCTGTTACCGTTCCCGATACGGAAGTCTGTGCTAATCCCGGAATTGAAAGTCCCAGAACCAGACACGACGTAATAAGTAGCTTTTTGATTGGTATCATAGAGGTTGGTTTAGATTATTGTGGATAAGTCTTGAACATACTCTTTAATAGAGGGTAAAAATGTACTGACTATTTAATTTACACTGCATATGAAAGCGCTTACATTACACTTAAAAAATTTAATTCGTTACAAGATATGTAAGCGCTTTCATATCTCCTGATATCTAACAATTTATAAGGAGAGATTCAAGTAAATACGTACCCAATCGATAATTTTTTTATACTGTCAATATGGTATCTGCCTAAGCAACGATCGTGATGGAAATTTATCGAATTATAATGAAATGATTATGTGCGTTTATAAGTTATTGATTAATCCAAATTGTTAAATTATTAAAGGAGCAGATGGAGAAATTGCATAATACTGTTGGTACACTAGGTCAATTAAAGGAGTCAGGCTGGAAATCCATATCCGTTAAGGAAGAAATCAGGCAAAATTTAATTGAAAACATAAAATCAGGAGAAACGCTTTTTCCTGATATCATGGGATATGATAAATCCGTAATCCCACAGTTACAACATGCTTTATTGGCAAAGCACGACATTATTTTGCTGGGTCTACGGGGACAGGCAAAGACTAAAATATTACGTCAGCTGACTACTTTTTTGGATGAATACATGCCTATTATTGAGGGGGCTGAGATTAATGACGATCCGTTTAATCCGGTTTCAAAGCATGCCCGGGAATTGATAAAAGAGAAAGGGGATGATACCCCCATTGACTGGGTCCATCGCAGTGAGCGGTATGGTGAAAAGCTAGCGACACCGGATACAGCTGTGGCCGATTTGATAGGAGATATCGATCCTATTAAGGCAGCGGCGGAAAAACTCACGCTTGCTGATGAGAATGTCATAAATTTTGGATTGGTACCCCGCACGAATCGTGGAATCTTTGCTATTAATGAGTTGCCCGATCTTCAGCTACGCATTCAGGTAGCACTCCTTAATATTATGCAGGAGCGCGATATTCAGATTCGAGGCTTCAACATTCGTATTCCCCTGGATGTGCTAATGGTATTTTCTGCGAATCCCGAAGACTATACAAATCGTGGAAGTATTATTACTCCGCTTAAAGATCGTATCGATTCCCAGATTTTAACGCATTATCCACGTGAGCTTGAAACAGGAATGAAAATAACCCAACAGGAAGCTTGGATTTCGCGCGATGGAGCCGTGGATGTTTCCATCCCCCCGATTATCAGGGAATTGCTGGAGCAGATTGCTTTTGAAGCCAGAGAATCGGAATACATTGATCAAAAGAGTGGTGTGTCTACCCGAATGACCATTACCGCGATGGAACAGCTAATTTCTGCAGCGGAACGACGGGCACTATTTAATGATGAATCGGAAACGACAGCACGTATCACGGATGTCTATCATATTGTGCCAGCACTGACTGGTAAGCTGGAGCTGGTCTATGAAGGGGAGCAGGAAGGGGTTTTAAACGTGGCGAAACACATCATCGGTAGAGCGATCAAGAAAACATTTGCCGGATATTTCCCCGATCCCGCCGAACAGAAAAAAAGTGATGAAAATATATATCAGCCGGTACTTGATTGGTTTGCCAACGGCCATACTCTGAACATCAGTGATAATATGAGTCGCAAAAAGTACAAAAAGTTACTCAACAAGGTTAATGGGCTCTCATCATTGGTGAAGAAAAATTCGTTGCTCGATAAAGATAATGATCAATATGTATTGATGGACTTTGTTATTGAGGCGCTACACCAGCACTCGATGGTAGGTAAAGAGGATCTGGATAATGCTCGCAGCTATTCTGATATGCTTGGAAGTATGCTCGGATCTATTGATGATCTGGACGATTTCGAGGATTTTGAGTAATGATTGCCATTGCAAGTAGGCTCCCAAGACCTTATATTTATCGACTGAATTAAGCAATAAAGAAATTTAACAATCCCATGAAAGACGGAATTCACCCAGAG
This sequence comes from uncultured Balneolaceae bacterium, assembly GCA_964397705.1. Classification (GTDB taxonomy): domain Bacteria; phylum Bacteroidota; class Rhodothermia; order Balneolales; family Balneolaceae; genus Fodinibius. The sequence continues at coordinate 5,037 of CAYNKF010000199.1, forward strand.
TACAAAGAGATTACGGTTGTGATGAGCGATGGTACCGAATTTAAAACTCGCAGCACGATAGATACC
>CAYNKF010000200.1:0-5068 GCA_964397705.1 uncultured Balneolaceae bacterium
TTGCTTTGGGATTAAGCCAATCAATCAAAAGTTCTTTTTCTTTCTGAATGGGAAACTCTTCTCCTGTTAGGATTGAAAGTGATCGTTTACGCCAAATATCTTCATATACGGCAGCAGTTAACTTCCAATGATTTGAGCTTTGTGCCCACGTCATGTCTGATGACTCATCTCCCAATAAATCAATGATATTGCCTTCAATTTCATATTCATCCCCTTTATTAGAACAAATAGTGCCATTGAAGTTTTTCTGCAGATCTGAAACCTCTGAAGGAATAGTTATGGAAGCACGCTCATATTTGGGAGACCGGAGTTCGAGAGACATATTGATTATAACCGTTGATATTCAAAATGAAAGCCATTAGTGACATACTCGTTTTAACCCAAAGTGATACGCAAAAAATCAACCGGGTGTTACAATTCAGACTGACTCTCTTTCTGCAGAATCAAGGATATTTGAGCTCCTTTTTGAACACTCAGCATTTCTTCGGCATTTCCCTTATTGATTCCAACCTCAAGCATTCCCGAACTACCGATATAGGCTACTGGTTCACCTTCCGTGACTTCGCCAAAGGTTGTTTCAATCTCATCGAGAATAGTATTCCCCACATAGATACGCACATTTTTATCCCCGATAACTTCTCCCAGAAGTTCCTCTGAAATATTAGTTATCAGATTACCGAACTTGTCTATATGAATAACCATACCTTCAAGCCCGTCTTTGTCAGCTATAGGCACCGTCCATCGGTAACTAACCAGATCTTCTGCAGGGGCTCCAAGTTCTTCCAATTCTATTCCTTGGCTTAAGTGTGCGGCAACAGGAGCAAAAATATCACGCCCGTGGAAGGTGTTAGAGGGATTATCTCTCCAATATTCTTTATTTGTCAATCGAACAGCTTTGTAATCAACATCCGTGGCAAGCAGCGAAAAAATTCCATTGTCCGGACCAACAAAATATTGATCCCCCATTTTTAATGCGATCGGATCCCGGTCTGTACCCACTCCCGGGTCAACGACAACCGTATGTACGGTTCCTTCAGGGAAAAGCATAGCTGAATTTTTCAGAATCCAGGATCCGGCCATTATATCCTGCGATGGGATCTCATGGGATATATCAACCAGCCGAACATCGGGTGCGATATTCAGCATGGCTGCTTTCATAGCCCCTACATAATAATCCTGCAGGCCGAAATCTGTGGTAAGAGTTATCACCTTACGCATAGGTATTAAGCATAACCGGCATAACAAGCATCAGAATTCGCTCGTTTTCTTCCTCATCTGATGGTTTTACAATTCCGGCCCTGTTAGGAGTAGAAAATTCAAAATAGACTTCCTCATCATCAACATTTCCTAATACATCGGCCAGATATTTAGCATTAAACCCTATCTCCATTTCATCGTCGCTGTATTCACAGGCAATCGTTTCTTTTGCCTCACTGCTCATATCAATATCCTCTGCCCGAATGGTTAGCTTATCGGAATTGAGTTGCAGCCTAATTTGACGGGTTGTAGAGCTCGAGAAAATAGCTACACGCTTCACCGTAGCGAGCATCTGTTCCTTGTTGATGATCAGTGTCTTTTCGTTGTCTTTGGGAATCACCGATTCATAATTTGGATACTGCTCGTTTATAAGGCGGGTAATTACAATAGTATTACCGCTTTTGAAACGTGCGTGATCTTCTGTAATAGTAAGAGCACACTCTTCATCGTGTAATGCCTTTTTGACTAGATTCAATGCCTTTTCGGGCACAATAAAGTCAACTTCTTTATCGCTTGTGAGATCTTCCTTAATATACTTAACCAAGCGATGACCATCGGTAGCAACAAACTTGCTTTCCTCAGGACCAATATCAAAATAGACACCCATCATAGCAGGCCGCAAATCATCGTTGGATACCGCAAAAAGCGTTTTATCTATTGCCGTAGTAATGACTCCCTTATCAGTTTCAAGGGTATGCCCCTCATCAAGGTTGGGAACCTCCGGAAACTCATCGGGATCTTCACCCACAAGCTTATAGGTTCCTTTGTCCGTTCGAAATTTGATATTGAATTTTTCATCCACCTGAAAAGAAACAGGAATATCCGGCAGCTGTCTCAGGGTTTCTATTAAACGATGAGCAGGAATTGCCACTGCACCTCCCTCGTCGATATCGGCATCCATCGACTCAAGAATAGAAATTTCAAGATCCGTAGCGGTGAGGCGAAGCTTATCTCCATCACTTTCAAATAAAATAGTTTCAAGAATAGGAAGAGTCGCCTTATTTGGCACCGCCCCTGATACAGCGGATAATGCTTTTACCAGTTCACTGCTTGATACGTTGAATTTCATAAATAAATATTTTTAGGCTAAGCGTTCAACAGACCGCATTTATTAGTCTGAATAATAAGTACCATATACTAATAAATACTTGCTCTCTTAGCAACCAAATAACCCATGCTTTCTACCACTAATTTTAGAATACATAACCTCTCTTAATTCCACTAATTTTGATGTTCACATACTCCAAAAATGGATAGAATTTTTCCTTATATTTTATTTCGCAAAAATTTCAGTTAAGTGATTTTAAGTTAACGTGCAGATACTTTTATTGGGACCTACAGCCGTAGGTAAAACTGCTCTCTCAATTGAGTTGGCCCAAGTACTCGATGCCGAAATCATCTCTACCGATTCCCGCCAGTGTTACAAATACATGAACATTGGAACAGCCACACCTACCGAGAAAGAGCAATCGGGTATCCCACACTACAATTTATCTATTATTGACCCCGCTACTAAAGACAGTGTCGTCAATTTTTATGAGCGGGCAATGGAATGGAAAATAGAGATTGAGTCGCGTGGTAAAAGCGTGTTATATGTCGGAGGAAGCACTCTGCATGTGCAATCTGTTATCCAACCGCTGGATGATGTCCCGGAAGCGAATCAAGAGAATATCAGAAAACTTGAACAACAGATCGAAGACAGGGGCATCGAAACGCTGTATCAAAAACTGCAAGAGGTTGATCCCGATTACGCACAAAAAATGGACGGGATGAATACCCAACGTATTGTTCGCGCTCTTGATGTATGGATGCAAACCGGACGCCCGTTTAGCTCTTTTCATTCTGATGACGATACGATATCGGTCCCCGAAGATATGGTGGTTTTTGGATTACTCCGCGATCGACAGAAGCTATACGACCGAATCAATCGCAGGGTTGACCAAATGTTTGAGGAAGGATTCCTTGACGAAGTTCGCACAATTCTTGATATGGGATATACGTTAGAAGATCCCGGTTTAAATACGGTTGGATATAAAGAAGCAATCGCTTATTTGAATGACGAAACATCCCGTGAACAGATGATTAAGGACATGAAAACCCAAACCCGGCGCTATGCCAAGCGACAACTTTCATGGTTTAGACGCTGGGATTTCATACACTGGATCAATCTGGATGAAACCAGCCAATCTGAGGCTCGGAATTTTATTCAGTCACAGTTAGCAGCTAACGCAAATAAAGATTAACTTTACCCTCATTAAAACCGCACAATTTTACAAAAGCATGTATAAGGCTACCGTAAACGTAACGCTCCGTAAATCTATTCTTGACCCACAAGGCAAAGCAGCGCATAATGCGCTCAAAAACCTTGGCTTAAATGAGATTGACCAAGTTCGCATTGGCAAACTCATTGAACTCGATATTGACGCTGAGAATAAAGAAGAAGCACATAAAGTTGCCGAAACAGCGTGTTCGAAACTACTTGCCAACGAGGTCATGGAAGACTTTGAAATTGAGATCCACGAAAACTAATTAGCTTCAGCTATGAACCATCTGCTTTTTAGCTTATTAGGATCTAAACCGGGAGAACAAGAGGAACAAGAAGCTCCCGATATTGATGTTGATGTTCTCGAAAAGGAAGAAGAAGACGAAGATCAAAAGTCACCATGGAGAGTTATTCTCTACGATGATGACATTCATACTTTTGACGAAGTTATCGGTCAGCTTATTAAAGCTCTGGAATGCACCAAAGATCACGCCGAAGAATTAACTTATAAAGTGCATAACGAGGGCAAAGCTGAAGTTTATGAAGGTAGCTTCGAAGATTGTTTTGAAGTCAACGGCGTGCTTAAAGAAATTCAACTTGTCACCGAAATAAAAGGATAAACCGTGTCTGCTACATTTGGCGTAATTGTATTTCCCGGCTCTAACTGCGATCACGATGCGTACCATGCCATGGCTCATGTCATGAACGCTGAAACGAAATTTCTATGGCATAAAGATACCGACCTTTCGGATATCGACTTTCTGTTGATTCCCGGCGGATTCTCGTATGGAGATTATCTCCGCTCCGGTGCCATTGCCCGCTTTTCCCCCATCATGCAATCGGTTATTGAATTTGCTGAAAAGGGCGGCCCCGTACTGGGTATCTGCAATGGATTTCAGATTCTTTTGGAAGCAGGATTGTTGCCCGGAGCAATGCTGCACAATAAAGATTTGCGGTTTGTTTGTAAGCAAACGCATTTGCGATGCGAAACCTCAGACACCCTATTTACCCGAAATATTGAAGAAGGCCAAGTGCTGCAAATTCCCGTAGCCCACGGTGAGGGAAATTACTTTACGGATGATGATCAATTAAAGAAACTACAAGACAACGATCAGATTATCTTTCGTTATTCAGATTCGAAAGGCAATGTCACTGACGAAACTAACTTTAACGGATCAGTCGATAATATTGCCGGGATTTGTAATACCCAGCGTAATATCCTTGGTATGATGCCTCACCCCGAACGCGCTGTAGAAGATCTGATTGGGTCTGATGATGGCAAGCTCATTTTTGAATCTGTGCTGAATGAACTCGCAGTTGCATAAACCTGCAACAAATATTTTATGTCCAAACAATCGTCAAACAAAACGCTTCACAGTAGCGGGCTCACTAAAAGCTATAAAAAGCGTACTGTTGTTTCGGATGTATCCATCGATGTAACACAGGGAGAAATCGTAGGTCTTTTGGGACCAAATGGCGCAGGTAAAACTACTACATTCTATATGTTTGTAGGGTTGGTAACCCCCGACAGCGGTGAGATTTTTCTGG
>CAYNKF010000201.1:0-5063 GCA_964397705.1 uncultured Balneolaceae bacterium
TTAAATCTAGATATGGTACTCTTTGTTTTTATAAATTCCTAAAGACAAAGAGTTCGTGTCGGATTCCCAGCCCAAGGTTTCGGTAATTATTCCGCATTATAAGATGCATTCCTTTCTGCCCGAGGCGGTAAAGAGCGTGGCCGATCAGGATTATGAAAATATTGAGCTAATTGTTGTGGATGATGGATCAGGTGCCGGGATATATCGATCGCAATTATCCGGTTTGGGACTGACGTTAAAACTGCTGGATATTGAGCATAACAAGGGAAAGCCCAGCGCGGTTAATTGTGGATTTGAGGCGGCAACCGGATCATATATCACCATCCTGGATGCTGATGACCAGCTACCGTTGAATAGTATGTCAAAACGGGTATCCGCAATACAAAAAGGCCAGGCCGATCTCTGTATTGGGAGTTTTGAGGTGTGCTATCAGGGAATAATTCAGTCTGTACGATCAGTTGAGGGGTATGGCGCGCGAAGTAGGGAATATCTCAAACGACATCTGTTAACATCCATTATTTCTCCTATTCATCAAAATACAATGCTGTTTTCAAAAAGATTACTAAAGCTAACAGGGCCGATGGATCCACGAATGATACGCGGGCAGGATAAAGATTTTGCTATCCGGTTAATCCAAAACAGTAATACGATCACTTATGTAGAGGACCCGGTATATTGTTATAACCGATACGATCGACCTCTCAAAAAACGCATTGCCAACCGCTTAATCGGGATGAGATATAAACTGGAAATTATTTATAGTAATGCCAGCAGTTGGCGAAAAGGGATTTATTTCTTGTGGGGCATGGCTGTGGAGGGGGCTAAATTTATGCATGATTTGTTTGGCATTTATAAGAAATAGCATCTTTTTATAAACAAGCAGCTAAATTCATATCGTATAGAAAGCAACCCCGGAATTTAATATATTCCTCAAAAAGTAATTAAGACGGCTTATATGCAATGGTATAAATCTAAAGTGGGAATTTTTTTACTCAAAGTAGCCGGTATATATCTGCTCTGGTATTTGATCTATGAACTTTGGCTATTGCCGGATGGTACGCTGGACCAATGGGTGACGACCAATATTGTATCAGTTTCGGCCGGGATGTTAGAAATACTGGGCTACGATTTATATGCCACCGGCCGATTGATAGGCATCGGAGAGTCCGCCGGTATCTACTTGGTTAATGGATGCAGCGGAATATCAGCTATCGGCTTGTTCGTCGGATTTGTGGTCGCCTATCCCGGCGCGTGGATCCCACGCATTGCGTTTATCTTCATTGGGATTGGTGTGATCTATCTTGTAAATATTATCCGCATCATCGTACTCACTATTACCCAGGTACAAGCTCCGGAGATGTTTGCCGTAACACACGATTATTCGACCACCGCCATTTTTTATGTGGTCATTTTTGTGCTCTGGATGGTCTGGGCTAATTTTGGGGATAATACTCGCGCTGCCGGTTCCTCCCACGAAACAGCCTGAAGAATATGGCCAACCTAAAAACCTTTCGTTTTTATAGCATCAGGATGTTGTTTACGGTCGGGATACTTCTTTTTTATCTGTTTCTTTGGCGACCTGCACGTATTCTTGTAACTGAGCAGCTGGTGTTTCCGCAGGTTGCGTCACTGGAGACCTCAGAATCCACATTTCAATCGTCCTTGAAAGGTGGGGCCATAGAAGTTAATTATATCCACAGCGGAGATTCAAAAGAATTGCACTACCGGCCGCAATTTGGCTTTTTTCTGCTGGTTGCTTTGGTACCGCTGATATTTATGACCGCTCATCCCAAACCCTATTGGCTGATGGGAGGCATTCATCTTGTCGGATCTATTCTCGCTTATCTCTGTCTGATGATTGGAGTCTCGGGATTGCAATGGGGCTTTATCCTTGTCGATGCCATAAATGGATACCTTGTTCCGGGACTTTCTCTGGCGATGGTTCCTTTGGTAATGAATGGGATGATTTTTAAAAAGGGGAGAGATTAATTTAGTGTTTTCGGTAAGATCCTTAGATTAACAGTAGCGCTGTAGTTACCTAAGATCCAAATTTATCAATGTGGATAGTAAAATTCTGCTGAAAACCCTTTTCTTGGAGGGAATTGAACGGTGTTCTCCTCATCGCGCAATACAAGAGTCCCTTCATGTAAACGGGGATGAGATGACAATAAAAAATAGTCATTATTCAATTGATGGTTGGCCAGTTTATCTATTTTCGGTTGGCAAAGCAGCTGTTCCCATGTATGAGAAAGCCGGTGAGATATTGGGCGATCATATCACAAAAAGCTTAGTGATAACAAACGATCAGAAAGCAGCTGCTTCTTGCAAGGCTGATGAAGTGATGGTCGGGGATCACCCACTGCCCGATGATCGAAGTGTAGAAGCAGGAAACAGGACGGTGGATTTTATGAAAGATATTCCATCTAATGCAATATTTATAACACTGATTTCTGGGGGCACTTCCTCCTTGCTGACTTTACCTGCTGAAGGGATCTCCGTAGATGACCTGGCTTCATTATTCAAGCTGCTTAATAATTCAGGCGCACCTATTCACGATATAAATACCATCCGAAAACACTGCTCAAAAGTTAAAGGGGGGCAACTGCTTCGTTATTTGCATCCGGAGGTTACGCTTGTCGATCTAGTCATTTCTGATGTACCGGATGATGAATTATCGATGGTTGGCAGTGGACCTACTATACCCGATTGGTCCTCGTACCAAGATGCCTATCACCTGTTATTGGAATATGATCTTTGGCAGACAATCCCAAAATCAATCCGCACACATATTGAAAAGGGAATCAGGGGAGAGGTAGAGGAAACGGTGAAGCCTGAAGAATCACCTATTAAGACACAACAATCGGAAATTATAAGCTCGGCACGTAAACTTGCTGAAAAGATAGGGGAGCTGGCATCACAACAAGCAAAGAAAGTGACGGTAGCTGATGAACCGTTTAATAAAGATGTTGAGGATGTGGCCAGCTCCATTGCGGATATCGTTTTATCCAGTGCTGACAAGGAAAAATCGGGAATAGGTCAGCCGGGTTTATTCATTTTCTGGGGCGAGAGTACCGTGCAGGTGACGGGGGATGGAAAGGGAGGACGTAATCAAGAGTTGGCGTTGCGAGGAGCATGTAAAATAGCTGATCATTCCAATATAACCTGGTTAAGTGCGGGCACTGACGGTATTGATGGCCCCACCGATGCGGCCGGCGCCATCGTAGATGGTTCAACGATTGCAAAAGCCAAAGAAAAGAATTTAGATCCAAACTCGTATTTGTCGGATAATGATTCCTATCATTTTCACGAGCAAATGGACACGTTGTTCAAAACAGGACCTACGGGGAATAATTTGATGGATGTGGTGATGGTTCTTGTAAATTAGTGATTAAGGTAATTCAGTAATTAGGTGATAGAGGTTATTAAGTTGTTCAATAACAGATCGATATGCTGACAAGTATTTCCAGTTTACATCTATCTGCAAGAAACTGCTATAATTTCGAGAGTCCTAATTTTTACAAATTTTGGACAAGGTGGGTTTAGACGAAGGTAAATAACAAGGGTTTCATTTCGACCGACCGTAAGGGAGTGGAGAAAACTATGTGTTTTGAGGGATCGATGACTGTTTTGAATGTTGAAGTTTTGAGTTTCAGCTGAGAGATGACGGTAGAATGGAGACGGTTTTTGGGTTATCAGTGATTAGGAGAAAATTATACACTTGATCACTTAATTTATTAGTTACGCAATAACTTTTTTGATAAACACAATTTGGTTTATTTTCATCAGTTAATTATCCTCATTCTGATTTATGCATTTCGGCAATAAAACAGGTATTTATGATCTGGCAGGACAGTATTTTTCTATGGCTATTACTTATTATTCCTTTGCTCATTGGGGCAAACTGGTGGTATAACAGGAAGTTGGATAAGAAACGGAAAAGCTATTTCGGGGCCGAACTTTTTGAGCGATTACGCAGCGGTTTTTGGCCGAGGGGTAAACGGATCCGTATGGGTAGCCTTTATCTTGGACTTGCCCTGCTTACTATTGCCGCAGCGGGCCCGAAAATCGGCACCGAGGTGCGCGAAGTTAAACGCCAGGGTGTTGATCTCTTGATTGGCTTGGATCTATCGGATAGCATGAATACCGAGGATGTGAAACCCAGCCGCTTGGAGAAAGCGAAATATGAGGTATCGCGGCTGGTTGATCGTCTCAACGGTGATCGTGTTGGGCTGGTGGTATTTACCGGAGAGGCGTATCTCCAGGCTCCCATGACGTTGGATTATTCGGCTCTGCGCATGTTTTTAAATATTGCTGAAACCGATCAAATGCCGTCATCGTCGACAAACTTTAGTGCAGCTATGGAAACTGCTTCTGAAGCGTTTAAGTCGACGGATGAAGAGGCACAAAATGTGAAGGCAGCAAAAGTATTTTTGATTATTTCTGATGGTGAAAACCACGGAGAAAGTTATGATGAGGAATTGAATCAGCTCTTGGAGCAAAATGTATCTGTTTATACACTGGGGATAGGAACAGAATCGGGAGGCACTATTCCGCTGTATGACGAAGATGGTTCTCTAATGGGATACAAAAGAGATCAGCAGGGAGAGGTTATCACCAGTACCCTGGAATCCAGCGTGCTGCGTTCGATTGCCGATCAAGCTAACGGAAAATATTATGAAATCCGCAGTGGTAGTTCAGGTATTGACAGTTTCTTGGGCCGGCTGGATGAGCTGCAACAGGGGGAGTTTTCTAGCCAGGAGTATGCTGATTTTAAAAATCAATATCAGTGGCTGGCAGGAATAGGACTGTTGTTTTTATTTATTGGATTGATTTTCCCAGAATTTAAGATAAATGGGAGAGGCAAAGTTTCAAAGTAACATAGTGACAAAGTAAAAAAACAAACTATTCAAAATATTCAAGAGAGATGAGTACATTCAGAGATTTAAAAATCTGGCAGAAAGCAATGAGTTTAGTAACAGAAGTTTACAGGATAACAACGCATTTTCCTGATTCTGAAAAATATGGGTTGGTCTCACAAATTAGGAGATCTGCTGTTTCGATAC
>CAYNKF010000202.1:0-5003 GCA_964397705.1 uncultured Balneolaceae bacterium
AGACTACGGGATACTTATCTTTACCGGAACCTTCAACTCGTTCCAACCTTCCTGCAACTCCGGCAGAAGCTTCCAATGCCTTTTTAACTTGCTTATTTTCGTACCCCATTGAATGACATATCAAAAAGGCTTGGCTTAAGTTATAAGCGTTGAAAGTGCCAACTAACGGACTTTCAATCATAATTTTGCCGATGCGGACGACTAGGCCATCCATCGTATTTGAAAGCACCTGGCAGTCAACTTCAAGAGCCTTGTTAAAGCTGAAATCAATGACAGGGGCAGGGCAGTCCATCGCAATAAAACTGGCATAATCATCGTCCCCGTTAATTATGGCCGTTGCATCGGGATCGAGATTATCGAATAATATCTTTTTTGATTTCGCATATGACTCCAGATCATTATGATAATCAAGATGGTCGTGGCTCAGGTTAGTGAATGCGGCAATCTGAAAATCAACTCCGTTAACCCGTTGTTGATCAAGTGCATGCGATGAAACCTCCATCACCAAGTGGGTTGTTCCGGCTTTAACCATTTGAGCCATATCGCCGGCCAATTCAATGGGATCTGATGTGGTAAGGTTACTTTCCTTCTTTTGATCGCCGATTCGTTTTGCAATTGTTCCCAATAGTGCGGGCTTTGCACCAAGTTTTTGGAGTGTCTGATAAACAAGGTTAGCAACCGTTGTTTTACCGTTGGTTCCGGTTATGCCAATGAGCGTCAATTTATTGGCAGGATTGTCATAAAATGCCTGTGCGAGCGGCCCAATCAGTGAACGTGTATCTGGAACTTCAACAACGCAGACCTCATCATCAGAATGAAACTTATTTTCGCATATAATAACGGAAGCGCCATTGGTAATGGCATCATCAATAAAGGAGTGACCGTCAACCTGAAATCCTTTAATAGCAATAAAAACATCGCCCGGTTCTACCTTCCGAGAATCCTGGCGGAGCATACCGATGCTATTTGGCTCCTGACCGGAGACCTCTGTAGGTTTACAAAGCGATATGAGGTTATCGAAAGTCACTCGGTTGATTTATTTGCTGTTAGCGATTCAAGTGGTTTTGCTTTGCCGCGAATGGTAACGGTTCGTCCCTGTTTCATCATATCTCCGGGACGTGGGAACTGTGTATATATTGTTCCTGATCCTATCATTTCAGTATCAAAACCGCGATCATTAAGTAGTACCATAGCTTTTCGCATACTCATTCCACCTACATCAGGAATTAGAGAATATCCATCGGGTAACTCTTGTACTTCTGTTTTAGCAATGGTGTTGGATAAGGTTAGTGTTATCTCGTCAGTTGGCTTTAATTCTGTGCCGTTTTCGGGCCGTTGTTCTGTAATCCAATCCCCACTGCCTTGTAGTTCGTAGGACAATTGCTGTTTCTGTAACAACGCTTTGGCATCTTTCTTTGTTAATCCTTTAAAGTTCGGAGTTAAGGCCCAAATTTCTTCTTCTTGTTCTTTTTGCAGAATGTGTTTTTCAATTTCGTTATCTAGTCCCGCAATGCGCTTAGCAGTTTTTCTGAAAATAGGTCCCGCGGTAACACCACCGTATGGCGGATAGGTATCGGGATCATCCAGTACTATCAGGCAAACGTATTTTGGATTTTCAGCTGGAAATACGCCTACAAACGAAGAGCGATATTCGTTGCGGTATCGTCCATCGATATATTTCTGTGCCGTACCGGTTTTGCCTACAATAGAAAGCCCGTCAACTTGGGCATATTCAGCAGTTCCCGAATCACTTACCACTTCTTTGAAAATGGGATACAACTTGTTGATGGTAGATTCCCCGGCAATTTTTCGTACGGGCACCGGATTTTGTTTCTGAACGACTTGGTCTTGGCCGTTGGTAATCTTTTCTACCAAGAAGGGGCGCATCATTGTTCCTTCATTTGCAAAAGCAGCATATGCTTGTGCAATCTGGATTGGAGTAGCCTGTACTTCATATCCAATTGACATCCAGGGGAGGGTAACCTGACTCCATTCGTACGGTTTCGGGAGTCGTCCGCTCTCTTCATTGGGAAGATCTATATTTGTAAGGGTGCCAAAGCCGAGATTACGTGCATATTGGTAGAACGCATCTTTTGACAAGCGCATCGCGATTCGGGCAGTGGCCACATTTGATGATTTTTGAATAACTTCGGGGAATGAAAGGGTTCCCATCGGTTCATGATCACGCATCCATTGTCCGTGTATCAGGGTTTTACCGTCTTCGGGTGTTTCAAACTGCTCTTCAAACTGTACTTTACCTTGTTCAACGGCTGCTATGGATGTAACGAGTTTAAAAGTAGAGCCGGGCTCGATCATATCCGAGATCGCAAAGTTCCTGCGGTTCTTGCTGTTAAGGGAGGCAGGATTATTAGGATTGAATGTGGGATAATTAGCCATCGCTTTAATGGCTCCTGTTCTGGGATCCATAACAATAGCGGAACCGCTGGCGGATCTGGTTTTGTCAATCCCGGCTTTAAGTTCTTCTTCTAAAATGGCTTGGATGTGAGAATCAATGGTGGTGTGCAGCGAATGACCTTGCTGCGGTTGCTTTCGAGGGGCACCCAAGTATGCATAAATATTTCCGTTTCGATCCCGGCGGACTTGCTGTACGCCATCTTCCCCTCTTAGCTGGTTATCATACTCTTTTTCAAGGCCCGTCATGCCATCGAGATCATAATTTACAAACCCAAGGCTATGGGCTGCCAATGTACCAAAATTGTACTTTCGCTTATATTCTTCTTCCAGGATGATGCCGCGAATACCTAGTTGATGAAGAGCCTGATGCGCTTCAGTATCAATGCTTTTATTTAAGACGACATATCGTGACCTTTTGGGAGCTCGCTTAATTTTTTGCTGATAAAACCTCGAGGATCTACCGGTATATTTTGAAAGTGTATCGCAGATTTGACCGATTTGCGCATTGGTTAGTCCATCTACTTTAGGATCGATAGCCGCTTTATAGACTACACTATTGGTGGCAAGTAAACTGCCGTCCTGGTCGTATATATTGCCTCGTTGTGCCGGTATGGATATATAATCAATAGCCTGTTCGTTCCAAAGGTTACGTAGTTCATCCCCTTCCACAAAATTAACGCGGAAAAGCTGTAGCCCAATGGCAAAAGGTATCAGTAGTACCAAGCCAAAGGCCATAAACATACGGTTCAATATGGCAGAACGAGTATTTTGCATCTACTTTTCCACCTCGATTACTTTTTCAGCTGGTCCCCCATTGATGAAACCTGCTTCTTGAGCATTTTCATAAATTTCGGCCGGACCAATCATCCGATCATAAATAAGTTTATAGTCGGTATGCATTCTATGAACGCGATTATACTCGGCCTCAAGTTGATTCACTTCACGTAGTAGTTGCTGAGTAGCGAATACGTGATTGAGATAAAGAATCCCGAATCCTCCCAGCACGATAGCCCCAGCAATTACTTTCCATGGCTTAAGTTTGGGAAGGGATAACCCCTTTTTCTTTTTGGCTGATCCATTTATTCGCTTATTCTTTTTTGGGCCGTTTACAAGGATACGGTTGGATGAACGAGACGTTTTTTTGTTATTGGATCGCCGATTCTTTTTAACCTTATCTTTTCTCATCGGAGATTTTATAAGCATATCAATTCACCTCCGGTACTTCTATTTTCTGAGCAACACGCATTTTTGCACTTCGTGCTGCAGGATTTTTTTCAATTTCTTCTTCGCTGGGACGTACAATTCCGCCTGAAATTTCTTCAATGGGAGTTAACGGATTGCCATAGAAGTCTTTCTCAATTTTGCCCTCATGATTACCGGCTTTAAAAAATCTCTTGACGATACGGTCTTCCAGCGAGTGATAGCTGATGGCAACAATACGTCCATTCATTTTGAGTATATCAAGCGATTGCTCGAGCACTTTGCGCAGCATATCAAGCTCTCGGTTAACTTCAATTCGAATTCCCTGAAATACACGGGCCACGCTTTTGATCTGATATTGGCCCTTAACTACAGCTTCGACGGCATCCCGGAGTTCAGTCGTTGTTTCGATGGGGCGCCGGTCAATAATTTCACTAGCGATTTTACGGCTATTGCGTTCTTCGCCATAGTGATAAATAACATCACGCAGATCTTCGTAGGAGTATTCATTCACTACTTGGTAAGCTGTAATGCCGCGGAGGTTACTCATCCGCATATCGAGGGGACCTTCTTTTTGGAACGTAAACCCGCGTTCCGCCTCTTTTATCTGATGTGTTGAGAGTCCTAAATCAAGAAGGATTCCGGCTACCTCCCCATGGAGTTCTGGGGGTAATAGCCTGGAGAGGTAACCGAAATTGCCTTTTATGGAAGAAAATCGTTTGTCATTCCCGATTCGAGCATTTGCTGCTGCAAGAGCTTCGTCGTCCTGATCAATACCAATAAGCTGAGCATCGTCGTTTAGGTGAGATAACAATGCCAGGCTGTGTCCACCACCGCCAAGTGTAGCATCGATATAGATCCCGCTGGAATCCGTAATCAAATACTCTACGGATTCTTCCAGCAGTACCGGTTGATGCTCATGATATGTATCATTGTTTGTCATTATGGTTGTCATCGTCACCCATCACGCGCTCAAAAAGTTCTTGGTACGATTCGAAATCAAGGCCGGAATCAATTTCATCCAGTTTTTTCGGCGACCATATCTCGATACGTTCGCCACTACCGATGAAGATGGCTTTGCCATCAATGCCGGCCCAGTCTGTTAATTGTGAAGGGAGAGGAATGCGATTCTGGTTATCGAGGTTTACATCTTCTGCAAAACGCAGGAAATTACGCTTAACTGTGCGACCCTCTTTAGTAAAGCTGTTGATCTGGGAGAGCTGATTCTCTACTTTCTGCCATTCATCCTCTGGGTACAGATAAAGGCAGGGTTCAAGTCCTCTTAAAATAGTAAAACGCTCTTGCGCCTGGGGGTTTAGGGCTTTACGCAGTTTAGCCGGGAAGCTAACGCGTCCTTTATTATCAACACTATGTTCGTATTGGCCCTT
>CAYNKF010000203.1:0-4970 GCA_964397705.1 uncultured Balneolaceae bacterium
GCTATTACATTGACAAAGCCATTTTCTTCATTACCAACCTGCACGCCGCCATCATCAACTTCCACCTCGACAAATTTCTTCGACAGTGTTCTGATTTTATCCGAGTCGATAACATCTTCGGCTGGTCGGTTACCCGGAGCCACATGGTAAAGGAGGATATTTTTAACCAGTTCTTTGTTTTCTTCCACCAGTAACTCTTCTGCCGTTAAGCCAAGTGCTTCGAGCAGGGCTTTAAAAGCATCATTAGTTGGCGCAAAGACGGTAAACTGTCGTCTTCCGTCAAGTGCTTCATCTAGATCCGCAAATAAAACAGCTTGCGCTAATATCGAAAAATCTTCATTATCAGCTGCGATTTCCAGAATGGTGCTAGAAGTTGAGTTTTTCTTAGCCGTATAATCCGGGCCATTACCTTGATTTGTCTCATTTAGTCTGGATAGTTCTTCATTGGATAGATCTGAATTAGTTGCATCGTTACAGCCTATCAGCAATAATGATAATCCCAAGGTTAACATTGTTATTGTCCTAAGTAGCATCACAATACCTCTCATTTTTTATTTTTTTGTTGAAATGTTCATATAGAAACCTATTGGACCAAAATTAGTTCCGTGTAAATGAAAGTTTTTGTTATTCTTAGGTAAATATATTTACCCGTTACATGTTTTATCGTTTGATTTTTTGTCAAGTTCTTGCCCTTGGGTATTAATATTGAATGATAGAAATTATTAGCAGAATTAGATGAGATTCATGAAGAATTCTCTTATCATTTCCCTGCTATGGCTATCATGATTCCTGATGAAAAAAAAGAAGAAGTACGCGGCGCGGCGGATATCGTCGAGGTGGTTGAAGACTATGTAAAATTGAAGCGATCCGGCCGCAGTTGGAAAGGTCTTTGTCCGTTTCATGATGAAAAAACACCCTCCTTTCATGTGACGCCCGATCTGGGAATCTATAAATGTTTTGGATGTGGAGAATCGGGAGATGTCTTTAATTTTGTGATGGAGATGGAAGGCGTAGGTTTTGTTGAGGCGATGCGCTCTCTTGCTGACCGCTACGGTGTTTCGCTACCCGAGGAGGATGCCGAAGAGTTTGATGAAGAGCACAATCTTCGCGAGGGAATTTATCACGCCCTTAAATATGCCGGGGTATTTTTCTACCGCCATTTGATGGAAACAAAGGAAGCGCAAAAAGCACGGGATTACCTTCAAGAACGGGGCTATGATCGCAGTATCATTAAAAAATATGGTCTTGGTTATGCTCCCTCTGATGGCGAAAAGTTGTACAAAACGGCCTTGGATTCCGGGCTCAATGAAGAATATCTGCTTGAGGCCGGACTCATAAAACCGAGCAACCGGAGCGATGGATATTACGATGCTTTTCGTAGCCGATTGATGTTTCCAATTTTCAACCCATCCGGTAAAGTTATTGCCTATGCGGGGCGTGTACTTGGGAAGGAGAAAAAAGCAAAATATATCAACTCGCCACAGACCAAAGTTTATAATAAAAGTAAGGTACTCTACGGCATCAATTTTGCTAAAAATGATATTCGAAAAACGGACGAAGTTATTCTGGTTGAGGGGTATACGGATGTTATCTCGCTACAGCAATACGGCATCAATAACGTGGCGGCATCTAGCGGAACGTCGCTGACCCCTGATCAGATGAAGCTGTTGCACCGCTATGGTGATACCATTACGATGATTTATGATTCAGATTCTGCCGGTCAGCGGGCTATGAAGCGGGGTATTAATATTGCATTACGAGAAGGAATGGATGTTAAACTACTGGAGCTTCCTGAAGGGGAAGATCCCGATTCCTTTGTTCGTCAATTTGGGAAAGACTCATTTCTGGAATTGAAACGTGAGGAGTCCGAGGATTTTCTTAGCTATCAGATCCATAAAGCAAAAGATGAAGGGCGATGGGAAGAGCCGGCTGAGAAGAAAAAAGTGATTTCCGAGATTCTGGAAAGTATTGCGCATATGCCGGATCAGGTATCCCGGGAAACCTATGTGCAGCACTTGAATAGCAAAGCCAAAATTGGAGATCGCGCACTTTTTGATCAACTCGGTAAAATTCGCAAGCAACTTAAGGAGGAGCGCCAGAAAGCACGTCAGCGTGAGAAACGTCGAAAAGAGCGCGAGGCACGACGTCAAAAGGAAGATGATGGTGATCAGCGGCCACAGGCGCCTGTTCCTCATTCGGTGGGATTTAATGATAAAGAACCGTCCAGGTCACCAAAGAAGAATCAGCCTGAACCGTCCAAAAAGCGTCCTAATTACGAAAAAGAACTCATTCGTTTGATGCTGATGTACGATCGTGATATGATTGACTACATCGGTTCGCAATGTAATGAGCAGCAGTTTGAGGATAAGCAATTGCGCAATTTTTATAAGGATATCATCGATCGTTATAAAGATGAGAAAGAAGTTTCAGTCGAGGCCTATGCCGAGCGCGGGCATCCCTTTCCTGAGCTGGTGGGAGAAATTGTGCTTGAAGAACATTCCGTCAGTGAGCGTCATCATGAGAAAATAGGTGTACAATATAAAAAGGATAAGAATCCTTATCGTACTGCTAAAGGGGCGCTCAAAGCGCTTAAAATTCATTACCTTGATCGCTTGCAAGTTGATTTATATGAGCGTTATAATTCGTCCGAGGAAGAGGATGAACGAAAGAAGGTGATGAAAGCGATGAAAGAGGCCGGACGTCAGCGTACATTGCTACAGGAATCACCAATTGATGAACTGTTTCCCGAACCTGATTCTGATGCAGCTAAGAAAGTGTCGGATAAAGTTTTTGAGTATAAGATGAAGCACGAACGGGAAGCTGACCAATAATGTGTTATAACTCTTAAGCAGATACCGAATTTTAAGGCAATAATTAATGTCCGACTTTACCATTGAACTGAATATGGCAAAAAAGGCTGCGAAATCAGCAGCCCAGATTATTAGGAAATATCAGCGAGACAGTAATTTTTCGGTCGATTATAAAGGAAAAAATGACCTGGTAACGGAAGCTGATGTAAGCGCGGAAAAAGAAATTCTGTCAATAATTGAAAAGGAATTTCCGCATGATCACATTCTTGCTGAAGAGTCATCTGTGGAACAGGTTATGCCAGAGGGGCGAACCTGGCTGATTGATCCCATCGACGGCACAACAAATTTTGCGCATGGTTTTCCGGTTTACTGTGTTTCGATTGGGCTTTGGAGGAATCGTGAACCTAAAATGGGATTGGTTCTTGAGGTTTCAGGCGATGAGTGTTTTACGGCTATTAAAAATAAGGGAGCCTACTTGAACGGCAATCCTATCTCGGTATCCAATGTTGACAATCCTGCTAAGGCATTAGTTGGTACGGGATTTCCGTATAACGATTTAAGTCTGGTGGAGAATTATTTGCAGTTCTTCCGCATGCTGATGAGCAATGTTCAGGGCGTGCGTCGCCCGGGTGCAGCTTCCTATGATTTATGCTGTGTGGCTTGTGGACGTTTTGAAGGATTTTATGAGTATGCACTCAATCCTTGGGATGTAGGAGCGGCGGCTCTCATTGTGAAGGAAGCAGGGGGAGAGGTTACCGATTGGTCCGGCGGCGATGATTGGCTATTTGGGAAACGTATTATAGCCGGAAATCCTGTTGTGCATGCATTCCTGTTAGATGAAATTGCAAACTATTTCGAAGTGGATGAGATAAAATCAAGAAGTGAGAAGTAAAGTCAGGCTCTCCTTACTTTTATCTCATGGGATTGGTCTCAAAAAGGGAATCAAAAGATGCCATTGGTACTGGTCCGTTATGGTATTTAAAAGGCTCGCCATAGGTTGCTCCAATCAAATGGCCATAGTGGCGGGCGCGTGCTTCAATCCCCTCGAAAAATTGTTCATTTGATATATAAGTTTCAGGTTCATTGCCGAGATCTTGTACGTTAAACTGGGACTTAAATGCCAGAATTGCTTCTTTTTTCGTCTCAAAGGTATCTGAGATATCAAAGACGATATCGGGCTCGAAGGGACGATCTTGCATAAAATGAAGCACGTGCGAAGGACGCCACCGTTTTTGCTGTTTATTCTGTTCATCAAATGTTTCGATCTTTGTTAAACCACTATAGAATATGGCATCCAAAGCAAGCTCGGTGCCATTACCATGATCGGGATGGCGATCCGACGGAGCACCGACTAAGCACACATGTGGTCGGTATTTCCGAATTTGTTGGATAATCTGTTTTTGATACTCCCGCGTGCTTTCGAGTTTGGTATCGGGCAGGCCTAAATTTTCGCGGACTTCGAGTCCAATAATATTAGAAGCATTTTGGGCTTCTTTCAAGCGTTGATCAGGAGTTCCGCGACTTCCCATTTCTCCTTGTGTGAAATCAATAACAGCTACTTTTTTACCCTGCTTAACGAGAGCTGCCAGTGTGCCTCCGCAACAAAGTTCTGTATCGTCCGGGTGAGAAGACAGTGCTAAAATATCCAGTTTCATATCATGTAGTTTCTTCAATTTTACCGTATAATATAGCTGAATTTTGAAGGATCGCTAAAAATGAAATTCTTAATTTATTTGTAACGATTCATATTTTGGTTCGTAAAGGAGACGTCACAAAATTTAACCTGAAATAGGGCATGTCTAGAATTAGTCGATTTATAAATAGCAGCTGGGAGGGACTTAAAATCTCTTTGAGTGCTTTGGGCATTAATAAAACGCGCTCCTTTCTTACAACGCTTTGCATCATCATTGGTATTGTGATGGTCACGTTGATGAATGCGGTGAGTAATGGCATGGACGCCGAATTTGATAAGAGCATGGCCATGATGGGTCAGGATGTGGTGTATGTTGAAAAACATCCCTGGAATCGCGGGCCTGATTATGAGTGGTGGAAATATCGCAGTCGAAGAGATATTAAGCTGGACTATGTGGAAGAAATCCGGGAGTCTAGTCGGCTTGCTTCTGCTGTTTCGGCCTCGGCATCGCGAGGGACCTCGATCAG
>CAYNKF010000204.1:0-4948 GCA_964397705.1 uncultured Balneolaceae bacterium
AGTATGAAAAGATCGGGTATATTTCCCGATCACACGGCGTACAGGGAGAAGTATTAATCATTCCCGATATTTACGCACCAACACTTTTTGATGCTCTTGATCTGGTACGTATTGAAACGGCCAGAGGGGATTTAATCCCTGCTCGGATTGAGTCGGTTCGGGTGCAAGAAAAAAACAACCGACTTTCGTTCTTTGTAAAATTTGAACACGTAACGGATCGCACGCAGGCCGAAAACCTTAAAAATTTTTCGGTATTTGCTGATCGCGAAATCGTTGAATTTCTGCTTGATACGGATACATTGCCGCTGGATCTGACCTCCTTTGCAATAGTAAGTGATGGGCAATCCATTGGTGAGGTAAAAGATATGCTGGAAAATCCGGCACATCCAATACTTCAAGTAGTCACAGATGAACAAGAGCAGTTGCTCATCCCCCTTGTGGATGAGTATGTTGTCGATATTGATGAGGAAGCAAAACAAATTCAATGCAAAAACCTGCAACAACTGAAAGGCATATAGCATGATGCGCATTGATATCATATCGGCCGTTCCACAGCTCTTGGAAAGTCCCTTGAACCACAGTATTGTGGGCAACGCTCAGGATGAAGGATTGGTTGAAATCTATACTCATGACCTTCGTGACTATACCGAGGACAAGCATAATAAGGTTGACGATTACCCCTACGGCGGCGGTGCCGGCATGGTGTTAACACCACAGCCCATTTTTTCTTGTATTGAGCATCTGCAAAGCCAGCGGGATTACGATGAGATTATTTTTACGGCCCCAAATGGAACACCGTTTGAGCAGGAAGACGCCAACAGGCTGTCGACTGATAAAAATCTCATTTTTCTTTGCGGTCATTACAAAGGCGTCGATCAACGTGTAATTGATTCATTAATCACCAAGACATACAGCATTGGCGACTATGTACTTTCGGGCGGCGAACTGCCGGCCTTAGTGATGGTTGATTCCATCGTACGGGTATTGCCCGGTGTATTAGGTGACTCCGAAAGTGCGCTCACGGATTCCTTCCAAAATGAGAACTTACTGGAAGGCCCCGTTTATACGCGTCCCGCTGAGTTTAAGGGACTAGAAGTGCCGGACGTGCTGCGGTCAGGTGATCATCAAAAAGTGAAGGAATGGCGACGTCAACAGTCGCTTGAGCGTACAAAGAAAGTACGTCCGGATATTTACAAGAAATTTCGAAACGAACAGTAGTAAGGTAACATTATGGATAAGTTAAAATTAGCAGAACAGACATTAATTGACGATGAGTATCCCGAGTTTAAAACCGGTGATACCGTTATTGTACACTATCGCGTTCGCGAAGGTGACAAGGAGCGAATTCAAAAGTTTGAGGGACTTGTAATCTCTCGACGCGGAAACGGTGCCAACCAGACGTTTATGGTACGCAAAATTTCTGCAGGGAATATTGGCGTTGAGCGTATTTTCCCGCTTTATTCTCCTTTTATCGCCAAAATTGAGCTGAAGCGACAAGGTGATATTAAACGTTCCAAGCTCTATTATCTGCGCGATCGACAAGGAAAATCGGCCCGTATTAAAGAGAAAGATCAGAACCAAGATGAGGTTCGTGAGCTGAATCGTCAAGCAGAAGCAAAAGCTGCTGCCAACGAAAAAGCTCAAAACGCTGACGAAGAAGAGTAGTTTTCTTCCTTATTTGCGTTGATTTCATTGTTATGATCTGTTGATAGTCAGAAAAAAAGTAAAGCCATTCTATCCCTTTACTGTGGATGGAATGGCTTTTGTATTCCAAATATATGGCATCCTATTAATGCCGTCCTCGAAACCTATCCCTTTACTGCCTCGTAAACGGTCATGGGTGGGATATTACGCCATTCCCAAGAGGTATTTACGTTTCCAAAGGTTTCTCGCAATGGTTCTTCGAGATGTCCTGATGTTTGATAGGCCAGGAACTCTCCACCATCGCGCAACAATTTATAACTTTGGTCGAGAACAGACGATTTAACTCCAGCATCCAAAAATGAAAAAGGAATACCGGAGATAATAAAATCAACGTGTCCTATAATATCTTCGGGCAATAACTCGGTTACATATTCAACACTCTGATCGTAAAACGTGGTCCGAGCATCATTAATCTGTTGAAGCTTCTCAAACAAGATCTCATTGGTTTCAAAAAGATGCAGTCGAGAATTGGCCGTCATATGATCAAGCAGATAGTGAGAAAAAACGCCCGCCCCGGCGCCATATTCAACTACGGTAATGTCTTTAGAGAAATCGATGGGCCGACAAACGGTACGCACGCAAAATCGTGATGTGGGCGTTACCGAAGCGACGTCTTTGTCTTTAAAAAAACTCTTCAGATATGCTAACGTACTCATACTGGGTTATTCATTGCTGGCGCGGGAATTAGTTTCCCCGCTAATAATTTCTAATCTAACTCGTTTTCGAGCTGTTCTATTTGATCGCGAATACGGGCCGCCTCCTCAAACTCCATGTTTTGTGCAGCCGTGTACATTGATTCCCGAAGATACTCCAAAAATTCCTCTTTATCATCAAAAGTAACTTCATTCATCGCCGGGTTGGCCTTGTACTTAATGCCCTCATCAGCCACTTTTACTACTTCAAGTGGATCTTCACCATCGCTGTCTTTATCATCGAGATCGAAATCTTTGTTTGAAATCAATGCCGGATCTACGAGTGGTTTTAGTTCCTTCTCAATGGTCTTAGGTGTAATACCATGTTCTTCGTTGAATTCCTTTTGGATCTCACGACGCCGTTCAGTTTCATCAATTACTGTCTGCATACTATCGGTTATTTTATCGGCATAGAGTATGGCTTTCCCTTCCACATTTCGAGCGGCACGACCGATAATCTGAAATAGTGACGTCTCAGAACGCAGAAACCCTTCTTTATCAGCATCCAAAATGGCCACAAGGCTAAGCTCGGGAATGTCAATTCCCTCTCGCAGCAGGTTAATACCTACAAGCACATCAAAGTCGCCGCGCCGGAACTTAAAAAGCACCTCTACCCGCTCCATGGCATTAAGCTCACTGTGCATGTATGCAGCCGAAATTCCTACGCTTTTCAGATACTCACTTAACTCCTCACTCAGTCGTTTCGTCAAGGTAATACATAATACCCGATGTCCTTTTTCTACCCGTTCCTGAATCTGTTCAAGAAGATCATCAATCTGGTTATCAACAGGACGCACCTCGATTTCGGGTTCCATCAATCCGGTGGGACGTACAATTTGTTCAACAACCACACCGCCACTCTTTTCGAGCTCATAATCACTGGGCGTAGCACTTACAAAAATAGCTTGGTTGGTCACCTCTTCCCACTCCTCAAACGTAAGGGGACGGTTATCCATGGCCGAGGGTAATCGAAAACCGTGCTCTACCAGCTCAACTTTTCGGGATCGGTCACCACCGTACATGGCTGAAATTTGCGGTACCGTCTGGTGGCTCTCATCCACAACCAATAGAAAGTCATCAGGAAAATAATCAAACAAGCAGTAGGGACGTTCCCCCGGCTTACGATTACTCAGATAGCGTGAGTAGTTTTCAATACCAGAACAGTATCCAATCTCTTGCATCATCTCAATGTCAAAGAGTGTTCGCTGCTCCAGCCTTTTGGCTTCCAGGTGTTTCCCTTCATCGTTGAGCGTACCTACACGCCAGTGCAACTCATCGCGTATTTGCTCAATGGCTTCCTGAAGTCGATCTTCGGTCGTTACGTAGTGCGACGCAGGATAAATGCGAAACTCCTCTACGGTATCTAACACATCCCCGCTGTCCGGATCGACGATCTGCATTTTTTCTATTTCATCCCCCCAAAACGAGATGCGCAATCCATGCTCTGCATAAGCGGGATATAAATCCACCACATCACCGCGCACCCTAAACGTTCCACGCTCAAATTCACGATCGTTTCGGGTGTAATGCAAGTCCACCAAATTATACAATAATTTATTCCGGGGGACTTCCGTACCGGTCTCTAGGTTAATAATCAGCTTTTCATACTCAGACGGTGAGCCAATACCGTATATGCAACTCACCGAAGAGACGATAATCACATCTCGTCGACCTGAAAGCAGTGAGCTCGTAGCCCGAAGGCGAAGTCGCTGAATCTCATCGTTAATCGACAGATCTTTTTCGATATATTTATCCTGTGAAGAAAGGTATGCCTCCGGCTGATAGTAATCATAATAGGATATAAAAAACTCAACCCGGTTATCCGGAAAAAAGTCACTGAGCTCACGATACAGCTGAGCGGCCAGTGTTTTGTTATGACTCATCACCAGCGTGGGACGCTCAACTTCATCAATCACCCCCGATATGGTTCGCGTCTTTCCGGAACCCGTTATTCCAAGTAACGTCTGATATTTATCGCCGTTTTCAACACCCTCTACCAACTGTTCAATAGCTTCGGGCTGATCTCCGGCCGGCGGCCAGGGAGATTGTAAATCAAAATGGGACATGTAGTATTAAATAACCTTTTTAAATCCTTTTAGAGGAATTTCTATTCACATTGTAATAAAACGAAAATAGCGCTAAATCATTCTGTTAAAATCCCATATTTTTCGGGGAATTAACAGCAAAGCTTCCATTTAATTTCCAGCCCCCAAATCATTGATAAATCGATCGATAAATTTATTTCAAGACGTATAAATTTGTATTTTAGCCAGCTTTAGCTGCCTAAATAAAGTCAGCATGATAGTTGCAGTTTTTCAGATCAATAGCTTATGACTCCAAAAGAAAAGAAACTCGGGCCACAACGCAATCGCATTGATGAAATTGACTCCAAACTCCTCGAACTTCTGGCCGAGCGAAGGGAGATTGTGCATGAAGTCATCGATAAAAAAGTAAAGAACCAGCTGCCCATC
Organism: uncultured Balneolaceae bacterium; assembly: GCA_964397705.1. GTDB lineage: Bacteria > Bacteroidota > Rhodothermia > Balneolales > Balneolaceae > Fodinibius. Next base: position 4,868 of record CAYNKF010000204.1, read on the forward strand.
TTCGCTCCCAAGCGGGAAGATGAAAAGACAGAAAAGTTTCGTGAAATGGCTGCTCAGCACGATCTCGATCCCGACTGGGCC